>JAGXOR010000028.1 GCA_023659785.1 Methanomicrobia archaeon LH_S13 | reverse complement strand
TTCCATACACCTAAAACCCCTTAAGACTATGAAAACTGGAACTGTTACAAAGGCATCGAGAATAAGCGAATGGATAAGAGAAAGGGTGAAGGACGCAGGTGCTAAAGGAGTAGTCATGGGAATGAGTGGAGGGCTTGACTCCTCTGTCACCGCGGTATTATGCAAAAAAGCGTTTCCTGATACCTCGCTTGGTTTGATAATGCCCTGCTTTTCCTCAAAAGAAGACGTAGAGCATGCGAAAATTGTTGCGAAGAAATTTGGAATAGAGACGAAGGAAATGGATATTTCTGATATTTTCAAATTCTTTTTGAATATATTGGAAGGGCGAGAATATGATAGAAATGTGAACGAAGAAATAGATATTGCTGTTGCTAACCTGAAACCACGTCTCAGGATGATTTGCCTTTATTATTTCGCAAACAAGCTCAATTATTTAGTTGTGGGTACAGGAAACAAGAGCGAACTTTCTGTTGGCTATTTTACTAAGTATGGTGATGGTGCTGCTGATATATTACCACTTGGCGACTTGCTGAAAACAGAAGAGAGGGAATTGGCAGAGTGGCTTGATATTCCAAAACAGATATTGGAGAAGGTGCCGAGTGCAGATCTGTGGACGGGGCAAACAGACGAATCCGAGATAGGTATGAGTTATGACGTGCTGGATAGAATCCTCTTAGCGATGGAAAGTGGCGATTTTAGTGGTTGCGACCCGGAATTAGTGGAAAAAGTAAAACAGATGATGGAAGCGTCGAGGCATAAAAGAGAACAGATAGCGGTGTTTAAATTTAAAGAATAAAAAAGAAAAAGTGTTGTGCTAATCTCGTGAAATCTCGTGGTTCTTATAAATCCGCTTCGCCTTCTTCGTTTCTTTTTTCCTTAAGAACATGTGCTCGCCAGTTTTCATATCCACACACTCTATCCCTTTCCCTCCCCTTACCTTCTCCACCGAAATCATTTTATCACCCATTTCTACCATCGCCCCTTCCTCGAATCCTGGTAGCCTGACAGAAAAAGACACTCTATAAACATTCCTGCCGTCTTTCATTCCATATACTTTTCGACTCTCTGAAAAAATACCACCTAATTTCTTCACTATCCCCCTCGAAATCCTGCGGCCACATTCCATGCTGCTGACATATATGTCCAGTCCCTCCTTCAACTTCCTTTCTTTAGAAATAAAATCCGCCTCACCTAACACAGAATACGCAATCTCTTCTGCCATGACGAGCTCTTCATCCATTGGAATTCGATTCTCTGCTCTTATTTGCACTATCCCCTCGTAATATCCACCTGCTATCATACTACACCTTTCACAAGTCTCCTTTTTAAAAATAACTTCTACTTCTCCCCTCTCTTCTATTTCTACACCTTTTATCGCTACTTTTACATTCACGAATACAACTGCTCTATTTTCATCGGCTTTTAGCTCTTTCTCTAACTCCTTTGCTTCAACTACACAGTTGTATCCATACCGCTTTCTTATCTCTTTCCTTACCGAATCCACAACTGCTTCCTCTACGCTTATCCTCTCTTTACCTTTAAAATAAGCACCACAGTTTACACACTTACTTACACTTATCTCTAATTTCTGAGCTTTAATTAACTTTATCTCCTTCTTGAAGCACTCTCTGCATAAACAATCGAAAAATTCATCTGTTTTTTTACCACACCTTGGGCAAAATTTACTCCATTTCTCTTTTTCTTCACCCATTTCAAAAAGTTTTTATATACCTATTTCCTATTTATGAGTTGTATCTTAAAATTGATATAAACAAAAATAAAGATAAAGATAAAAATAAAAATAAAGATGAGCGGGGACATAATGCTTTCGTTAAGGAAACTTGCTTTATTAGGTGCGGTAGAGCAACCTGTTAAGTTGTCTTCTGTTCATTTCGCCGAAGCTATTAACTCAAGCATACAAACCGCAGGGAGGCGCCTTCTGGAGCTTGAAAAAAAACGCCTCGTACATAGGAAAATAATAGCGGATGGGCAGTGGGTAATACTGACAAAAAGAGGGATAGAGCAATTAAAGCGCGAATGCTATGAATACCAGGAGTTATTTTTTTCCACACCGAAAATCAAGGTTGAAATCGGTGGACGCGTGATTACAGGCATGGGAGAGGGGGAATATTATACGACACTGGACGGATATAGGAGGCAATTTGAGTCTAAATTGGGCTTTGCTCCTTTCCCGGGCACCTTAAATCTCGGCCTTGACTTGCTATGTATAGTAGCAAGGAAGAAGCTGGAAGGGCGAAGGGGAATAGAAATAGGAGGTTTTGAGATGGAAAACAGGACCTTTGGCGGTGCCAAGTGTTTCCCTTGTAAGATACTGTATGACAGAGCTGAAGGAATTAAATCTGCTGTTATCATACCCCACCGCACACATTATCCCGAAGATGTTCTGGAAATAATTTCTCCGGTTTACTTGCGAGGCGAACTCGATCTGAGGGATGGAGATGAGATAGGAATACGCGTGGTAATATGAATAAGAGCAATATGCACATTCCGGAGTCAGTAAAAAGGGGCATAGAGTACGTAAAGAAGGGAAAGCTCGTATTAATATATGATGCAGAGGATAGAGAAGGCGAAACAGACTTTGTAATGCCTGCCTCTTTTATAACATCAAAAACAGTCGCTTATTTTAGAAATGATGCGGGCGGACTTATATGCGTTGCTATTCATCCCGTTGCAGCAGAGAAACTCGGTCTTCCACTCATAAGCGATATTTTGAGAAACGTGAACCCCAAGTTCTCTTTCTTAAGAAGAATAGTGGAGGAAAAGGGTGACCTTTCATATGATAAAGGTTCTTCTTTCTCTTTGTGGGTGAATCATCGTGATACATTCACAGGTATAACAGATAGAGACAGGGCATTGACGATAAAAAAGATTGGTGAAGCAGTGGAGAAAGTATTAGTCGGAAAGGATAACTCTTACAATTTTTACTCCGAATTCCGAACCCCGGGGCATGTTTCAATATTACGAGCTGCGGAAGGATTATTGGAAGAGAGAAGGGGGCAAACCGAGCTTTCCGTGGCATTGGCATTGCTTGCGGGTATATCTCCGGCAATGGTAATATGCGAAATGCTGGACCGCGAATCAGGTGGTGCTCTTTCCAAAGCTGATGCAAAGGCTTTCGCTTCGAAACGCAATGTGGTTTTTATGGAAGGAAAGGAGATAATGGAAGCATTCCACTCAAATTGAGCAATATTGCTTCTTTTTGATAGCAACTACTTTATTTATCTTAACATAAGGTGTACCGCCGATATTAACAGGTGTTACCCATTTAAAGCAACCAAAACCTCCGCGCTCTTTGCCGAGAAAATCCATTCAGCCATGCCGAAATTGCCTATCTAGTTACCTCTAAAAAAAATGGCCATTGTTCCTTGTTGTCAACGATGCGAGTTCCGTTCCAAGAACGAAAACCGCCTGCTTGTGCTCTTCTTTACTTCTGTGTACCTGAAAGGGCGATATGCCCAATTCGTTGTACTTCGTGAAATCACAGTCCACGTCGTTCTCCTCGTAGTACTTCTTAAGCTGAGCCAATAACAAATGCAAATGTACCAGCTCTTCTTTTTTCATTTCTCTTTGCTATATATTATGTTCTTATCAATATATAAATGTTTTGTTCATAAAAAATATTTCAAGTGCCGCTGTGGCTTAGAGGTAGAGCGGCTGATTCGTAATCAGCAGGTTGTGGGTTCAAATCCCACCAGCGGCTTCCTCAACGCCCAGCGTAATATGAAGATGCAACCTAAAAGCGAAGCCAAGACTGTATTGCAAAAGGTAAACAATTTCAGTGAATGGTATAATGAGATACTGAAGCGTGCGGAGATATTAGATGTCAGGTATCCGGTGAAAGGCGTATATGTGTGGTATCCCTATGGATATAAATTGCGAAATCTTATCTACACGTTTTTGCGGTCCCTGATGGATAAGGAGCACGAAGAGACACTGTTCCCTCTGCTGATACCAAAAGATGAATTGATGAAAGAACGCGAGCACATAAAAGGGTTTGAAGAGGAGGTTTTCTGGATTACAAAAGGAGGAAGTACAGAGCTGGATATCCCTCTTGCACTCCGCCCTACCTCAGAGACCGCAATATATCCGGTGTTTAAGGTGTGGATAAGGTCGCATCGCGACTTGCCTCTACGAATATATCAGATAGTGAACACTTTCAGGTATGAAACAAGGCATACGAGACCGCTCATTCGACTGCGTGAGATAACCTCTTTTAAGGAGGCGCATACCGCACACGCAACGCGAGCAGATGCTGAAGAACAAATAAAAAAGGCGGTGGCTCTATACAAAAATTTCTTCGACCTGCTCGCTATCCCTTATGTGATCACAAGAAGACCAAACTGGGATAGATTCCCGGGGGCGGAGTATTCTATTGCCTTTGATACGCTTATGCCGGATGGGAAGACAATGCAGATCGCTACAATCCATTTGCTTGGCGAGAGTTTTGCAAGAACTTTTGATATAAAATATGAAGATAAAGACGGCTCACTGAAGTTCGTGAATCAAACATGCTATGGCATTTCGGAAAGGTGCGTTGCCGCAGTAATATCTGTTCACGGTGACGACCATGGTTTGATGTTACCTCCTGAGGTCGCACCCATACAGGTTGTTATCGTGCCTATTGTATATTCAAGCAAGGGTAAAAACGCAAAAGTGGAAAAAGTTTGCTTTACTGCGTATGAGGAATTGAAAAAAGCAGGCATAAGAGTATCTTTCGATGACTCCGCGGAAAGACCGGGAGCGAAGTATTACAAATGGGAGATGAGAGGGGTGCCTTTGAGAATAGAGATAGGGCCTCGCGATATAAGAAACAACAGATGTGAATTTATAAGGAGGAATGACTTTTCAAAAATGCAAGTCCCTATTGGCGATGTCGTGCCTGAAGTGAAGAGGGAACTAACTGAAATTCACGCTCGTATCGCCAAACGAGCAAAAGAGGCTTTTTTCGCTGACATCCATAAAAACGAAGACGAAGAGAAGCTGGAAGAACTTAGAAGGAAGGCTACACATGGCATCGTTTCCCTATTTTTGTGCGAAAGCGAAAGGTGTGGTCGGGAAATAGAGGAGCGCCTTGGTGTAAATGTGTTAGGAGAGGTCATAGAGGAAGATGGAAAAAGGATTGAAAAAAGAGGAGGTGACTGCATAATTTGCTCGAGGGAAGGGAAAAAAGTGTATATTGCAAGAGCATATTGAAAAAAAGCGAAAAACTTAAACACTCATAAAAATTTTCTCCTAACGAGGTTCTACGGGTATGAATAAAATCAAAAAGAAGGTAGAGTATATCAACGGAGTGATGAAGAATGTCCGTAATATCAACAAGAATGACTTTAAAGCTTTTTATGATGACCTCAACTCTGCTGATTGTATCGTTCTCGTAGGTGAAGGGAGATCGCAAAGCGCATTGTACATAGGAATGGGGCAAATGGATAAATGGGTGCGAACAATGGCAGACGTAGATTTTCCGGGTAGAAACATAGTGGAGGCAGCACCTGTTTTGGAAAAGAAGCATGATAGGATAGCATTGCTCGTTAGTTCCGGAAGTGGTGAGACCGCAACGCCTAAAATAGTTGTTAAACAACTCTCTGATTATATCGAGCGAGAGCACAGCGATAAATTCACGATAGATGTAGTTGTCTCAAATCCGAACTCCTCAATAGGGATAATAAGAGAGAAGGAGTATGGCAACATGGTTGAATTGAGGGGGAGAGAGAAAAAATCTAATAGGATTAATAATGCGTTTCTCAAACATGGAATAATGAACGATGTTTACGAATTGGGTTCTTTGCTGTTATTTCAGAAAACAAAGGAGGCGATAAACGAGAAGAAGGGCTACAAGGCGGTATTTGAAGGGATGGAAAAGGAATCAAAGGTTATAGTCAAAATTGTGGATGAATTTGTCAGTTCTGATAATTGTGAAGAGGTTATTGACAAGCTGGAGACGAGAAGCAGCGTAACAATGGGCGGGCTGGGTCCTGCAAGAAACGTTGCGATGATGACCGCAATAAGGCTGCAGCACGTTAAAAGGGCTATTGGTGACGAAGCTTATTTATCCGGTCCTTTTGCACCAAGACCACGGGCTGGGGACATTTTATTTCTGATCTCGTGGTCTGGAGAGACTGAACCCCTTCAGGGATGGTGCAGAGAGCAAAAGAAATATGGAGGCCTTGCATATTCCATCGTGGGCAATGAATCCACCTTATCAAGGGAGTCAAACAGTTTTATAATAGATTCCTCACCTACAACTTTCTACGAGCGAGCAACGTTTGCGCTCAGTCCCCTCCCACTATATTTAGTGGAAAGATTGCGTGAACGAGGATTCAAATTGCCTGAGTACATTATGGAATGGTGGCAGCACTCGGTGACGCAATAGCTTTTTTCCCACAATTCACTTTATCACCTTTTTTCACCAGTATCTCAAAACCGTTGGGAATACTCACATCCACACGTGAGCCAAAACAAATCTTACCTATTCTTTCACCCCTCCTTATCTCCTGCCCTTCTTTCACCTCGCACATTATTTTCCTCGTAAAAAATCCGGCTATTTGCACTACCTTTATGTCCCCATATCTTGTCGCAAGTTGTATCGTGTTTTTCGCGTTGAAATCTGCGCTACGAAGGGAAGCGGGCTTAAAAGTGCCCTTCTCAGGAACTATTTTTTTCACTATGCCGTCCAACGGTGCGGTAGTAATGTGCACATTATGAAGATGCATGAATATAGAAATAGTTCTGTCTTCCGAAGTTTGTATTCTTATTACCCTCCCGCTTGCTGGCGACATCATATATTTGGTCATATCTTTTTAATGGAATCCATACTTTCCTACCAGAGGCACAAAAATCACATCGCATTTTCTCTCCTTTTCTACCCCATTTGTCTTCTTCACAAGATATAACTCTTGCCTATATCTCCCGATTGGTATAACCATTTTTCCGCCGGTTTTCAACTGCTCAAGTAACGGTGGAGGCACATCAGGGGCTGCACAGGTCACGCTTATTTTGTCATACGGTGCATGTTCAGGCAGTCCAAGCGTTCCGTCACCCTGCATCACCGTCACGTGCATATATCCCGCGTGCTTCAGGTTTTCTCCCGATAATCGAATCAACCAATGTATTCTTTCTACGGAATATACGTGCCCTTCCTCCCCTATTATCTCGGCAATGACTGCGGCATGGTATCCCGAGCCAGCGCCGATTTCAAGCACTTTTTCTCCTTTTTTTAATTCCAGGTAATCACACATCATCGCAACCATGTGTGGTGCGCTTATCGTTTGACCTTCTCCGATAGGCAACGGAGAATCTCCATATGCTTGGTCTACAAGATGGTGCGGGACAAAAAGGTGTCTTTTGACATGCATCATCGCTTCTGATACTTCCTTACTGATACCCTGTGCCCTGAGCCCTTCCATCAGCTTCCTTCTTTCTTCCTCATATCCCCTTTCTTCTTCCATCTTTTGATTAGTAATTTTTCTTTTCCTCTTCTTCCCTTCTTTTTCTCTCAAGGAAAGAGTAGACCGCACTATGTGGTGAGCCATTTATCAGCATCTCTATCGCGTCATGCGCAGTTCTTATCTGGTGCGAATAACCTATTATGCCTATGGTCTTTCCATAAACAGAGATTTTTACACCTGCTATGTCCTCTATCACCCTTCTCGTTTTCCCATTTCGCCCTATTACACGCCCTTTTACTCTTTGCAGCGTCTTTGATGTGAAATTAGCGATGGAAATGACATCGAATAAGAGGAAATCGTCATCAAGGAGTGTAAAAGCGTTTTCAGGAGAAAAACCTCTGCCTATCGCCTTTATCACATCTGCAACTCTGAGCGCCTTTAACGGGTCTCCACCTTCTATACCTTCTATATATACTCCACCCTCGGTACTATCTACTTCTATCCTGCTCTCCGATTTTTTCTCTATCTCTTCTTTTACGATTCCGTTACGCCCAATTAACACGCCTATTCTATCTTGAGGAATCATGATATACTGTGTTACCATTTTTTACCTCTTTATCATCCTCATCACTTCTACGACTGAATAGTCTAACCCGAGTTTGTTAAAGAAGGTAACGATATTTTTCACGTCACGTTTGAGGAATGCATCAGCATTAGGGTGCTCCAAAAGCAGAGATTGCCCCATATCTATTATTACAGGCTCTATTTCAATTTCACTTGCATTTACATCTGCAATTTCTCTCTCGGCATAACCTTTCATCAATATATTGAACTCGCTGAGGTCTGCATGCACCATCCCTCCACGCTCATACAGGATTTTTATCCCGGAAATAATGTTCCGAAAGAGCTCTTCAAGCTCAAAATCGAGCTCAAGCACTTTTAAGGGGACGTCTCTCAACTCTGGTGCTGCTATCCCCTCTTTTCCTATAAACTCCATTATCAACACGTTTTTATCACATGCAATCGGCTTTGGGACTCTAACTCCAACGTCAAAAGCTCTTTTCAGATTCTTTAACTCTTTACGAGCCCATGCAAATACGACACTTCTGCGATTTCTCTTTATATTCTTAAACCTTGGGTCACCAATAATATAGTCATGCATGACATTGAAGTTAGCGGTGCTTATTTTATATATTTTTATCGCTAATTCCTTCTCTTCCGCCCCTATCGCATGGAAAATGACCGCTTCTTTACCACTACTTATAGGGCCACCCAACGCTTTTATTATTCCCTTTTTTGAGAATTTATACACTGTTTCCAACGTGGGAATGTCGAGAACAGATAGCTCCGTTTTTCTATCCCGGTAGTCCTTATTCCTCCTTTTACCTTTGGGTAATTGCTTCTCTTCCCCCTTTAGCCATTTCTCTACTTCAAATAGCCCTTCTTTCTCAGCCATTCTGCTTGTGGTCTTTTATATCGGTAGATGAGGTCAGCCTTTTTATCCTGGAAGTCCCAGGGAACTACTATTACTACATCACCAGCTTTCACCCATTGTCTCCTCTTTAACCTACCTGGGATTCGAGCCATTCTTTCTGTCCCGTCCATGCACTGCACGGTTACTCTTCTCCCACCTAACATCTTCTCGACTATGCACAACACTTCCCTATTCCTTTTTTGAGGGATGCGCACGCGTATTACTTCTTCTGTTCCTTCCATCTCAACCAATTTTTCATCCTCTTCGACAACCTTCCCTCCTTTGCGAAATATTTAATTCTATCTATATAGATATTATGAGAGAATAAGGTATTATTAAATTTGAGCTTAGGGAAAGAAGAGATGAATTCGAGGAAAAGAAGGAAAGGCATTTTAGCACGGCTATTAAGGGCTCTAGTTTTCAAGAGGGAAACGGCAAAAATCGGCATCTACGGACCGCCGAATGCGGGGAAAACAACTTTAACGAACAGGATAATCCATACTTTTGTGAATGAATATGAAGATATAGGAGAAGCCACAGCAATACCTCATGAGACAAGAAGAGCAGTTAGGAGAGGCGGGTTAGTTATAGATATGAAAACAAAGCTATTGCAAAATCTAAGCCCAAACTTCGGATTAAAGTCAAAGTCAAAGTCAAAGTCAAGGAGAGAAAAAGCAAAGTTGAAGCTGGACGTGGTTGACACTCCAGGATTAGCGACAAAAATAGATTTTCACGATTTTATGGCTTATGGTTTAGAAGAGGAGGAGGCGAAGAGGAGGGCGAAGGAAGCGACAGAAGGCGTTATAGAGGCGATAAAGTGGCTTGATGATATTGACGGCGTTGTGCTCCTGATGGATTCTACTGAAGATCCATATACGCAAACTAACATCGTCATCATTGGAAATATGGAAGCAAGAGGTACGCCGATTATTATCGCTGCGAATAAAGTGGACTTACCGGATGCCACGCCACAAAGGATAATAAATGCTTTCCCTCAGCACACCGTTATATCCATATCCGCGTTGAAGGGAGATAATATGGCGGAGTTGTATGAAGAAATGGTAAGGAGGTTCAAGTAAAATGGAAATAAAGATGGACCTGATATCAGAAGATAAAATAAATTCAATGGGTTCGAGAGAGAAGTTAAGATTTGTGCTTGACGGTGTAAAGTCGGGCAATATAGTGATAGTGGAGGGCGGGTTGACGTCAGAGGAGCAGATGAAGCTAATAGAGCTCACGATGACAGAAGTGAGCGATGATTTTCCGGGAATAGAGATGAGTGGCTACCCTACTAAGAAAGGCTTTTTAAATCTGAGAAGAAAGACAAGGCTCACCGCGATAGGGCCTGCGAAAACGATGCGCACGATAAAGAAGGAAAAGGACTCAATAAGTGCAATAATTTCTGCGATTTAAAAATGCACAAATGTTTGAAATGCGGAAAGAAATTTGAAGAGTTAACGAAAGAGATGCTGAGCGGTTGTCCAGAGTGTGGGGGCAATCTTTTTTTGTATATAAAAGAAGGGGAAGATATAAGCGCAGCGGATCTGGTGGACGGGATAAAAATAGAGGAGAAAGTGCCCTTAGAAGGTGAGAGAATAGAAAGCTTAAGGATTTTGAGTCCCGGGGTATATGAACTCAGTTTAGATGCGTTGTTAGAGAGAAAAGAGATAGTAATGGGGATAAAAGAAGATGGTTCTTACGCAATCCATTTGCCTTCCTTATTTGGAAAAAAGAAGAAAAGGGGGAAATCCTAAATCCTATAAGAAAGATTTGTTTAGGATTTATAGTTTAGAGTTTCGTGCTTAGAATTTATACCACAGGATATTGAGCAATTACATATTTACCCTCCTGACACCACACAGATAATCGTTATATCTACTTCTTCTTTATTTTTATTGATGTCAAGCTTTTCATCCTCTGGCACTGGCTTACCATTACGAAGCACAATTACCTCTTCAGGATTTATTTTCAGTTTTTCTAATACGTTCCCGTACGTATCGTCATTTGAGATTTCTACCCTTCTCTCCTCCCCCTTATCTGCAAGTATTTTCTTCACTCTAAGTTCCATTTTGTCTGAGGGTATTATATTTGTTTAGCTAACCATAAGATTACACAGATTTTCACGAGAAAACTTTTCTTTTAGCACAGGTTTTCTTTTTTCAGAAGATAAGCAAGAAAGCCTCAGCGCTTTAGCCTGAGGATGAATTTATATACTAACAACTCTTATATTATATTAAGCATATGGAAATACAAAACACCGCGAAGGGATATAGAAGCAGGATAAAATTAGAGAAGTTGAAAGGGATAAGGAAAACAGCAAGCCTTAGAAGAGCTTTTCGATATTCCTTGTACAGCTGGTCACAAAGCCAGGCTGCTTGAAGTGCCTATCGAATATGTAGAATTCGTTGTAGACAGAGATGCAACGAAGGGGAGCACTGATACCCCCGGAGCGGCAATGGAGGGGGATGCCACTAACCGCAGAACCCCCTATGCTTTAGCTTGGGGAGTATGTCAGGGTGCAAAAAGCGAACTTATTCTCTCCACTTCCTTCGCCTTCGCAAATACGGTCATGAGGTCCTGTACTTGGATGACTGTATCGCGTTTTGGCAGTATTATGTCACTGTTTCGCTCTATTGCCACTATTATCCCATCTTTTAGATGCAACATCGATAGCTTTTTACCCACAACACGCGATTTATCAGACACAACGATCTCAAATATCTCCGCTTTCCCTCCACTTACAGTAAGAAAATCCTTTATCCTCGGTCTTTTCAACGAAAAATACAAATGACTCGCAACGGTCATGTCTGGATTTTCAAACAGAAAGATGTCTGCTTCCTTGAACATCCCCGCATGCTCTTCCTGATTCACCACTGCAACGGTTCTTTTCGTGCCCAGCCCTTTTGCCGTCAGACACATCATCAAATTAGCAGAATCATCAGAAGTAGTAGCTATCAGTGCGTTTGCTCTGCTTGCTTCTGCCTCCTTCAGGGTGGATTGCTCTGTTGCATTCCCGAAAATCGTTAAAACATCGTATTTCGCTGCTATCTCTCTGCACCTTTTCTCATCTTGGTCTATGACAACCACATCATTCTTCTCCTTCGTAGCGATAGCTACCAGATTTTTCCCTATTCCCCCTAAACCTACTATTATCAGGTACATACAAAGCACCCCTTTATTTTTTCTTCTTTTATTATTTCCTTTTTATATTTTATCTATTAAGCAGTGTGGACTTTAGAATATAATTAGGATGAGTGAGGAAGTAATTAACAAATGGAAGGATGTATCACCTGAAGACATAATCTCCGAGCCAAATTGGGAAGAAGGTTGGGAGCTTGTTCATGCTGAGGTTGTGAAAGTGCATGCCGCAAGCGAAATAGTGAAAGAATATATTAGAAAAAGGTTTCTCCTAATCCTATGGCGAACTTTATTGCTTTCATTAAAGAAAAACTGGGATTAAAAATTCAGAAAATAAATCGTATGATGTCTTATTTTCCGAGATAGAGAGAAACAGGAACGGAGAATCTTTTCTCGTTTTTGGGTATTAAAAATCTTGGAGAAGCCGAAATACGTTCCGCAAAAATTTCTGATTGGGTCATAATGAAATATGGGATATTTAAACAAAATCCATCATGGGAGATGAGACCAACAGAAGAATTGGCTAAACGGAGAAGATAATATAATGAAAAGATTGTTCGGCATGCCACAACTCAGAAGAATTGCAGAAGATTTAGAAATCCTATCCACACCTATGATTAAAAAAGAAGATGAAATAATCAGGGAAAAAATTGAACTTCAAGACTATAAACCTTTCGATAAGTTTGGCTTCATCCCAAAACTAAGAAATAATCTTCAATAGCGTAATCTTCAGATTTTTA
>JAGXOR010000027.1 GCA_023659785.1 Methanomicrobia archaeon LH_S13 | reverse complement strand
AATTTTGGCCTCTTGCTAACGAATGGCATAAAATCAGGTATGGAACCACCCCTATATAAATGTTGCCGTATTATTTTGGAAACGCTGCACTAGGAGTAGTTCATGACCACCATTTGCCAAGGGACAGGAAGTTCAGGCAAAGGACGGAAAAGGTGTGGAACACAGCAAAAGAAGAGAATAAAAAGCTTATGACTGCGGCGGAATTCATGGGATACAAAACCGTTGTACTTTATCCCAATATCTGAAGTATAATTCCTCTCGACCTTCTCTTATTGTCCAACTCGACGAACACGACCTGCTGCCACGTTCCTAAAAACATCTTTTTATTTCCGAAAGGCACGGTTAATGAGGGACCAAAAAAAGATGCTCTTACATGCGAATGCCCATTCCCATCGTGCCATCTGAGTTCATGCTCATAGTCCAGTCCCTTTGGGAACAACCTCTCCAGTGCATTGGGTAAATCATGCAGCAGACCGGGCTCGTATTCAATAGTCGTCACCGCTCCCGTCGAACCTGGCACAAAGATAGTTACCGTACCATCCTCAATGGCTGATTCTCGTAGCTTGTTGTTCACCTTCTCTGTTATATCTATAATTTCCACCTCACCTTTTGTATCGAAATGCAATTCCTTCGTTATAACACTCATTTTTCTCTCTCACCTTTTAATAATTAATAATTTTCGGAATGACTATATATAGCTACCTTACAGCCTCCAAATCATCCAAAAACGCCTTCACCGTCTCCTCCTTCACATGCGGCATTATCACCAATCGAAGCGCCTTTGGCACCCTTGTTACGGAAACGCGCCATCCTTTCGCTTCTAACGCATTCGCTACCCTATCCACCTCGGCTGCCGGAAGACTCAATGTTACCACGTTCATAACGGGCTCTATCACCGGAGAAACCCCTATCGCCTTCGCACCTTGCACCAATGTCCTTGTTAGCTCCATACATTCGCTTACTATCTTCTTCATACCTTCTCTACCGAAATACTTGAGGACGGCATAAGTAGCTGCTACGGATGCACCGCTTCTCGTGCCTAACAACGAACACTGCTCCCCGGTCGTCAGATAGGGTGTGAGCACCGCCAGCTCGCTTAAATACGATTCGTCACGAAACAGAATGCATCCGGCAGGAATCGTGCTCATTCCCATCTTATGCGGGTCTATCGAAATTGACGATACGTCTTCTACTGAGAAGTCAAAGGCGTATTTTTGTTCTTGTAAAAACGGGATTACGAAACCGCCAAACGCGGCATCCACGTGCAAGAAGATGTCTCTGTCCTTTGCAATACCTGCAAGCTCCTCTATCGGGTCTATCTGCCCAAATTCCGTCGTCCCCGCTATGCCCACCATGCATATCGTTTTGTCGTCTATCAGTTCCTCTACGGACTTCACGTCTACTCTCAATTCGTCGTCCAGAGCCGCTTTACGTACTTCTATGCTCAACAGGTCCCCGATTTTGTCAAACGAGAAATGAGCCGTTTCTGGCACGATTACGTTCATCGCTTTCAGCCCGTCCCTCCTTTTCCTGTTCCTTATTGCGTGTATCGCCTGTATGTTCGATTCCGTTCCACCCGTGGATATATACCCAAAGGCGTTCTCGTTTCCCAGCAGTTCCCCTATCATCCGTACTGCTTCTTCCTCCATCTCTTTTGCACCTAAGAATAGTCCCGAATCGCCTAAATTCGCTTCTAAGAACATCTCGTGTGCATACGCCGCTATTTCATGCGGATACGTGCACATCGAAGTCAATATTTTCTCGTATGCCATATCCTTACGTTTCTTATCCTGAAGCAACTTCTTTACTGCTTCTATTTCCATACCTCGCTCTTCCATTTTTGTTGTATTATGAAAAGTATAACTTCCTTCTATTTGAGACACTTATTTACACACAACTTTTTTTACCTTTGGTAAAATATTCCTGATGTTTTTCTTTATCAGTTCACCCCTTCTCCTCTTCTTCTCTTATCGCTGCTATCTTCACCATCGCGGGTCTTATAACCTTTTCGTGAAACAAATACCCTTTTCTAACCACTTCTATCACCGTGTTCTCTGCATGACCTTCGCTCACTTCCTTTGAAACGACCTCATGTCTAAAGGGGTCGAATTGCTCACCCTCCGCTTTTATCTCCGTGACGCCTTCGCGCCCTAAAATGTCTTTGAACTGCTTCAATGTCATTTCCACTCCCTTTAGCAGACCTTTCGAGTGCTTATTCTTATTCTTATTCTCTTTTGCGTGCTCTATTGCAACTTCTAAATTGTCCTCGATAGGTAATAATTCCGCTATAGCACCTTCGAGGAGATAATCAGCAAAATCGCGTTTGTCTTTTTCTACTCTGCGCTTATAGTTCTCGAATTCCGCCTTCAAATATGTTAAATCAGTCAGATATTTCTCGGCTTCTTCCTCCTTCTCCTTCTCCTTTCCCTTCAATATTCCCTCTGTTTCCCCTTTCTTAGCCTCCGTCTCCCTTTCCAGAATCTCAACGGCATCTCCTATCTCCTCCAGATCTTCATCGCTTAACTCTTGCCCCTCCTTTTTCTCTAACTTCCTTTTTCTTCTTTCCAACTCCTTCACTATTCCGCTTAATTCGCCTTTCATACCCGTTAGTTTGCCTATTTCTACTTCTACTTCCTTGCTACAAATGCTGACTTCGTCTAACAATCGCTCTACCCCATCCCTAAAGTCTTTTATTCTGCTATTCCCACTGCTGCTATCCCTACGCATACAAACTTTCTTTTTACAACAACAACAAAGGCTGATTGTTTACCTTTCTTTTTATTACCCTCTCTTCAACCCCTAATTCACCCCATGTTTCATGCAATCTCTCCCCTTTTTCCTCATCTACTAAAGCAACAAAAGAAGGTCCTGTCCCAGATAAACTCACTCCTTTTATTCCACATTCCAGTGCCTTCACCATCGGCTCAGGGTCAAAATTCAACGCTGCACAATATAAAAAACTATTTAACGTCATTGCCTCTTCGAATCTCTCTTCTAACGCCAATTCATACGCAATATCCACCCAGGGTGCTATTAATCTCGACCTTTTTACATCCGTATGGACAGTAAACGCCTTTTTCCTCGGAACGAGAATGAGAACCTCAAAATCCTTCTCCACCCTCTTTATCAACTCCCTCTTTTTATTGTCCGTTATTACAAACCCGCCGAGCAAAGAAGCACAAGCATCGTCAAAGGCTCCTGTTATTGACACACCAACATCCAGAGCAGCATCCACTCCTATTCTTATCGCATCCAGCGCACCCATTCCCTCTTCCTGTTTTTCTCCCATTGCATCCAGCGTAGCAACCATAGCCGCATTTGCCGCTGCACTGCTGCTCTTCAATCCGCTTCCAACCGGTATCTCGCTTCTCGTCTTCACATAGCCACGCAAGGGCAAATCGAACTTCCTGAGTACCGACTCCACACATCTCTCTATCAATCTTGTATCAGTACCCGTTTCCCTTTCTCCTTCCAACTCTATCTCTCCCTCTATGCCTCTGAAATCATCACCAAGCTCCACTTCCGCATACGTCCATAAATCTATGCCAAAAGCAGACCCTTTGTAGGTTGCTATTGCATTTATTACTGTCCCAGCACCACTTGCTTTTCCGTGTCCTTTTGCGCCCATTCTTTTATCCACCTATCTATCCACTTTACAAGATTTAACTACTTTCTTTCCATCTTCGGTAGGTGTTGTAGTCAACGTATTGCCGGTGTGGATTTTCAATCTGCTCTTTCACGGTGATTGCTCTTTCCCTCTTGTGCTCTATTCCATCCGTAACGGTGAAGATGTATGCGTCACTTCCTGCTCCGGAACCGTAACTCGTCATGAGTATCTTATCCCCGGGTTCTGCTATGTCCAGAACAGCGGCTAAAGCCGTGGGACACGAACCGGAATAGAGATTGCCTATGTACTTCACCACTAACCCGGGCTCAATCTGTGCTCTATCAAAACCTTCCTCCACAGCTATCTGGTACGGAAACTTAGCATTGGGAGAGTGGTTGACAACGTATTGAATGTCCTTTAGGGTAAGATTAGACGCCTTCAAGGCAGCTCTCATAGCGGTTCCAACATGTTTGAAGTAAGCTGGTACTCCGGTGAATCTGCCACCGTGCTGGGGGTACGCCTCTCCATCCCTTCGATAGAAATCCGGCGTGTCAGAAGTATAAGGAACATAACAGTCTAGGGTTGCGATGACATCTCGTTTGCCAAAGATGAAGGCTGCGCCACCTGCTCCGATAGTGTAGTCCAATGGGTCGCCAGCGGCAGCCTGGGAGTTGTCTGCTCCTATGACCATCACGTATTCGCCGCCGAAAGTGGGATACGTTACTAATGCGGCAGCATCAACGAACAAATCCGTCGCCGCCTTACAGGCAAACTGTGAGTCAATACCACCAGAGAAGAACCCATCCTCGTATTTCTCGCCGAGTTCGAGGACCTGGGAAACGGTGGACATGGAAGGATTGACTGCGTAGGGCGCTGACTCGGAGCCGACGAAGCACTTCTTCACGTATCGACTGTCAATAGCTGAGTGAATGAGAGCCCTCTTACCCGCCTCCACACTGAATGTGGTGGTATCCTCATCAGCAAAGGGCACAGTCCTTTCCGCTACACCGAGCACCCCCTTTGCTTCGTTCTTTATCCTGAATCTTGGAAGGTACACGCCGTATCCAACAATTCCTGGTTTACCTCCTTTTTTGCTTCCCGAGGGCTTGATTGGCTTGTATTCTTGGAAGGGATAGTAATCGTCTTCAAAGGAAAAATTCAAGCTTGAGTAGTAAATGAGACCGCTTGCTCCGTCCGCGTAGGTTTTTCTAAACCTCGGCACCACCTCTCTGCCGATGAACTCCGTAACGTCAACCTCCTCTGGTGGAGGGACATAGTCTGTTATCCTGCCCGGGACTTTCAGATTGTCCCGTTGGAAATGAATTATCCCGGATAGGAAGGACTTTAGGTAAGCGAACTTTTTTGTAGGTCCGCGGATGACATTGCAGGATAAGAGCGTTCCTTTTTTGTAGTAGTGGTCTACCTCTCGCATCCTGCTTCTCCTTCCTTCTACATTGCAGAAGGACTTGGGCGGGAAGTAAACTCTACCGCAGTTCTCGCATTTCGCTGCTCGGATTCTATAATCAACGAGGAGCTTCCTCCTTGTTATTGGTTCGCTCATTTGTAATTACTCAATATTCTGAATAGGTTATGAGATTTAAACATTTTGTTTCAAACCTCTTCGTGTGATGCTATCAATTGTGCATCGCACTGGGTGTAACCCTACACCCTCTATCCCGTCCGCCTCTACTTTCGCAAAAGCTTTTGGGACTGCTTTTTCTCATTCTTCTTCACGATATTGGCTACTGGTGCTTCGGCTCTTCTTTTAAGCCGGCTTGCCAATAATCGCGGTGTGGTCTCCCCCTTCCGCATCGCATTTAAGGTCTTTTATCCACACTTTTCCTTAAATGTTCACATATTAGATATTCAGTTAACTATATTTATATTTTTTTAGTATATAAACTTTTATTGATGTGGTGGACACAGGTACCCCACCCCCCTCTAATACTATCAAATAATAGAAAAATGGACAAAAAGTTCATATTTTGTCAACATATAAATAATAAACAAATCCAAATGAAAATCTTTGGTGCTATACTGGAGAAGACGAAATAGTTTCGGAGTTTTGATAATTTGGATTTGGGATTTTGAAATTGTTTAGAGTTCAGGAATTGGGATTTAGGATTTAGATAAATCCCTCATCAAAATATGTACCGTAGCGATTCCACCAGTTCCTCCTATGTTATGGCACAAAGCCACATTAGGCTCAGTATCAACTTGATTCCCTCCTGCCTCGCCTCTCAGTTGTTTGAAACACTCATAGACCTGTCTAACACCTGTTGCACCTACTGGATGCCCGTCAGCTTTCAAACCACCTCCGGCATTGACCACCAGTTCTCTGTTCCCATTCACGTATGGGATGTGCTTCGAACCGTTGAAGGACTCGTAGCTGTCGTAAACAATCTTCCAGCCTTCTCCCTCTTTGCAGAATCCCGAATCCTCTAAGAAGAAAATTTCCTCTATGGTGAAACAGTCGTGGGCCTCAGCGACCTGAATATCGCCAATTGTCATGCCCGTTTCTTTCAAAACCTTCTCCATTGCCAATCTTGTAGCCTTAATCCCCGTGAGGCTCTCGCGACTACAAATGGAGACGTCATCCGTTGCCTGTTGGCTACCAACTATGTAGATAGGCGTGTCCGTATACTTTTTCGCCACTTCCGGACTGACTACCACAAGTGCCACCGCACCATCAGAAACCGGTGAGCAGTGCAGCATTCGAATAGGGTCAGCGACTAAAGGCGAATTAAGTACGTCATCCACCGAAAATTCTCTTCTGAACTGGGCGTACTCGTTCCCCATGGCATGAAGATGGTTCTTACAAGTGATGAGGGCAAGGGCTTCTCTGCATTTGCCGTCACTGCCATCTCCGTAGTCGTGGATGTACCTTGCCATCATAGATGCGTATAGACCCGCAAAGGTATAGCCAGCGCCGAACTCGTGCAGGTCGCCCGCAAACATGAGGTCGTCAATGATTTTCTCTGACCTGTCTGTCATCTTCTCAAATCCACCCACCAGGGCAACATCGTATTCCCCGGATCTGATGCCGAGGCATGCGTTGTAGAGTGCTGAACCCCCAGAGCCGCAAGCTGCCTCCGTGTTGCTCATAGGAATATTCATGCCCAGTTCTCGTGCCATATACCCAGGCACGAGCGCAAGCTTGTTGGTGACTTGATAGAGAAAACTGCCGAAGTAACATGCCTGGAGGTCTTTACGCATCAGCCCATATTCAACCGATTCCACTGCCTTTAGTCCCGCTTCGGTCAGCAGCTCCTCAGGGTTCTTGTACCAAAGTTCACCAAATTTAGTCCGACCTGCACCAACAACCGCTGCGAGCGGTTTGAGCCTCTTTATACTTTTCATATCCTCCACTTATCACCAATATAAACTAAAGGTTAAATATCGTGTACAAAAAACAAACATTACAACTGAGGAGAGAGAAGTGGCAGAAAAAGAGAAAATATCAAATAGAGACAAAGCATTATTTGAAGCCGGCATTAAATTAGGTGCTCTATACCATCAGTTTATAGGCACACCCGTGAGCGCGGAAACAGTAGAGGACTTGGAGAAGACAATCGAGCGGAGTGTATCACTTCAGCCTTGGGTAAGGCGCGTGTTGGTGAAAATAGACAGGGAAAAGGTAAGAAAGAGTGAGAATAAGAAAAAATTCCAGTATTGTGAGTTAAGTAATGAAATGCTGGACGTGAAAGTCGTGGTCAGATATGAAGCGGTGGAAGTGCATGCGAGAGTGAAATACGAAGAGGAGATGGATTATCCTTTGATGCGCGTTGAAAAAGTAAAATGATGAAAGAAAAAGGGGCAATTGTGATAATACCAATAAAAGGGATGATTACATCCGAGGAACCGCTTTTCGGGCTCATGGCTGCATCTACTGAGGTAATAAGAGATATTGAGGCAGTGGAGAAGAAGCGGAAGATAAAAGCGGTGATTTTTGAGATAAATTCTCCCGGAGGAACTCCTTTTGCATCAAAGGAGATAGCAAATAGGATAGAAAATATGGAGAAGCCTGCAATAGCATGGGTAAGAGAACATGCGGCTTCAGGCGCTTACTGGATTGCAAGTGCGTGCGATGAAATTGTAGCTGATGGACTTAGTACAGTGGGCAGTATAGGGGCTATGAGCATAAGACCAGACATCGGTGAGTTAATGAAGAAGTTTGGTATAGACGTGGAGACGCTAAAAACAGGCACCTATAAGGGTTTGGGACTGCCGTATGAGAAACCGACGAAAAAAGAACGCGAGTTGATGAAGAAGGAATTGGCTCAGATTCAGGATAGTTTTTTGAATGCGGTAGCGAAGAACAGGAAATTGGCTAATGCGAAAGTAAAGGATTTATCCACCGGAAAGGTGTATTTAGGACGAGAAGGAAAAGAGATGGGTTTAATAGACCATCTTGGCGGGAAGGAACTGGCAATAAGGATAGCGAAGGAGCAAAGCGGGATAAAAAAGGAAAGGATAATAAATTACGGCGAGAGGAAGCGGAAAGGGGTTTTGAGAAGGTTGATGGAAGAGATGATGAGGTGAAAAGCTTTCTTGTGTTTAAGCGGGGGTTGCTGAGTTAGGAAAAGGCGCAGGGCTTAGGACCCTGTCTCGCAGGAGTCCGCGTGTTCAAATCACGCCCCCCGCATTAATTAATCTCCTTCATTCATAAATGTTATTATTCTATTACCTTAGTAACCACTGCGAGCCGTTCTGCTGCTTCATAAGTGAGTCCGGAATCGCCCAATATTGTATATCTATCTGGATTTATCTTGTGAGCCGAGGTTAACGCTTCTATTATATATCCGTCTTTTATGTCCAAATCCTTTGCGGTTGTCGGAGCGCCTATCTCTTTCAGCACTTCTCGGATTCGCTGCCAGTTCTCTCCATATAAATGCGTCATCATTATGGTTCCGACACCGCATTGCTCACCGTGCAAAGCGGGTTTTTCCGCTACCATATCCAGAGCATGGCTGAATTTATGTTCAGAACCAGAAGCAGGAGTGGAGGAACCCGCAATGCTTATTGCAACACCGCTGGATACTAACGCTTTTACCACCGTCCATGCGGATTGTTCATCCTTTTTCTTTATTTCCTTGGCGTTCTCCATTATCATGTTTGCAGTCATCTTAGAAAGAGCAGCGGCATAATCACTAAACTCTGCATTTCGCATCTTCTGTGCAAGTTGCCAATCACGCACCGCAGAGTAGTTAGCAATAATATCACCACAACCAGCAACCGTAAACCTGTAAGGAGCTGCGGACATTATCTCCGTGTCTGCGACAACAGCGAGTGGTGCATGTGTATGGATAGAAACAGGACTGCCTCTGTCCTTATCTTTTAGAGATGCTCTTGGCGACACAATACCATCGTGAGAAGCAATGGTAGGTACAGAAATAAAAGGAATGCCGAGTTCAAAAGAGACTATCTTCGTCGTATCAATGATACTGCCGCCACCTACACCGAGCATGAACTTCGTTTTGTTTCTTTTCGATACATCTTTCACTTGCTCTATGCTTTCCCTGCTTATAGAACGCACTTCTACCAGGTTGACTTCGTATCCCGCTTCAGACAAAAGTTCAAGCACCTGCTCCCCTGCTATCTTTCTTGTATGATGCACCCCTGTAACGACAAGAGCCCTCTTTCCCACTCCCAGGTGCTTGCACACCTTGCTGATTTCCTCTATGACGCCATGCCCAATCAAAACATCTCGTGGTAGCTGCATCCATTTTACTTTTTCAAATGTTTCCATCTTCCACCACCTTTACCACCCCAACCTCAGGCTCATAGCATCTCCCCTCAGCGACAAGCTCGTCAATTACTTCCTCCACCCATTCTTCCATCAACCCCTTCTTCTTCAACTCCTCCATTAAGTTTACACGTTTCATACTTCTCTTCTTCGATTCTTCTAATACCTCCAAAACCATCTCCTTCGTCGTTTTACTGTAATTCTGCCACACGCCTGTTACCGCGTTTAGTGCTACGCATCCCCAGAAATCCAGTTTATCATCGTCAATCGCATAGTGCTCCACTGCTTCCTTCATCCATTCTTTCTTTGGTAAAGCTTTCTTTTCTAAAAAAAGGTTTCGAAGCAGTTCTATCCGCTCCAGACTCCTCCTTGCAGTATTTATTATCCAATTATTTCTTACGTTTTCCTCCACCGTTCCCGCTTCTTCAACCAATATAAGAACATTATCTTTGCTTTTCACTCCACCTTCACGCGCCACACGCATATGCAGGTTACCAACAAAAGCCAGGAATTTACCCAAGCCGAAAACTTTATCTGTGTAAATATTAAGAGTAGCCGTAGAGTCGCTTATTTTTATCTTCGTTATGTTCCCTCTTTTCTCTACTTCTTTTACTTCTCCGACACCAAAGAGCCGGTTGCATCTCGCACACGTGGGAGTAACGAGAAAAGTTTCTCCGTTTTCTTTTACGAAAAAGTCGCTTTTCAATAACTCTTCAAAAAATACTCTACAAGTAGGAGGGGGGGCTGGAGCAGGGTCGGGAGTGGACTCCATGTTTTGTCTTTGTTCTTGCATGAGAGTGAAAGTGAACTACCCCCAGCTATCGCAAGGCAAGGGGCTTCCTACTTCAACGATAGAACTTGCGGAAATTGGTATCAACTTCCGTAGCGGTTCCACCTCAGAAGGCACAAAGGGCAATCCCTGCCCCGCCATACCTCGCTCCAATATATTCAGCGAGGCGTTATAATCCCTACCAAAGAACTTACTCCACGAAGCATCCAGTATTGACTGCGCTAAGCTATGATTCTTCACTATCCCACTTATGTTCAAATCCGATTGATTCAGGATGAAGCTTTTGAACTGCCCGTATTTCTTATAGCGCAGCTTACCGACTTTTCTCCCTCTCTTCTTCAACCCTTCCTTCTCTTCTTTCATCTTCGGTAGCATCGCCTGTAACTTATACCGGGGAGATATCTTTTCACTGTCATTCCAGATAGCTAAGAAGGAGTTGTAGAGCAACCTGCATATCTCTAACACCGATAACAACTTCTTTTCGTCTTCCTTCTTCGGATACAGCCGAAACTTATATGTGACCTGCATCTTTATACACCAGTAACTTATTTATGTTTAGTATACAAATACTTTTATTGGTGGTGTGGTAGAAAAGATTTACTTTCTCCCCGTTCTCCCGGAGTTCTGCACTTGATAGATCATTATAATACGGAGAAAAACGGTTGATAATGTCACCTCGATCTCCGGGTGTGGAACTATCAACTCCTGCTACATCATTGAAACCCCTCGCTTCCAACACTTCTGCTACATACTTCGCAGTGTCCATATACTCAGAGAAGATTAATACCTTGTTCTCTCGTAAAATTGGATTTTTCTCGATTGTTGCAATTAATTTTTCTATTTTGTCATCCTTATTGTCCTTAACTTCTATTAAATCATCTATAAACACAACTAACTGATTCATATCCCTCATAGTCTCGGAGACAATCTCACCAACTTTATAATCTTCATCTGAGAGAACCGCGATTTTCTGAAGGAACTCCTCCGGGAAATAATCCTCTTCAACCTCTTCCTCATCGATTTTCCCCCGTTCTTTGAGTCGTTTTCTAACATGATTGAGAATATCTTCATGCTGTCTTTCCCATACTGAGCAACGTCTTTCATCATGCTTTCTACAAAATACAATGAGTCTCATTAAAAGATCTTCACAGGAATATTCAAATGCTCTTCGGGAACTTTCAAACCGCTTCAACAGCAAAGTCCTGATCAAACCAACAACTTGTTTTTGCCTCCCCTTCTGCATTGGATCAATAGAAGTATCAGGTCCCTTATAGTATGCAAGAGGGTAATACACAGCCAATGTTAACAAAGGATTAGCCTTATTAAACGCTTTTTTATCATCCGCTGCAACTGTATCTCTTGCCTCTTTAGAATCAACTGTTGATTCTGCAACTTCCTCATCGCCACTTACCTTCTTCTTAATATCCTTCTCCAATCGAATAAAATGCGCACGAAGACTATGGATACCCAAAGGAGCCTCACTAAAATATCTTTCATCTCTTCTTGAGAACAATTCAATCTGATGCATGAGATCGAATAGGGTATTGTTCACGGGTGTTGCGGTGAGAAGGAATATTGTTTTATCTTCGGCGATATCAAATAATTTTCGGTATCTATCCGCAGTTCTATTCCTGAAATGGTGAGATTCATCAATTACTATCACTTCAGCCTGTTCACCTATTTTATTGATGAACTCAGGCCAATCAACATCACCACCCGCCTGTCTTGTTAGATCTGTATGATTTATTATTCTAAAAGGTAAAAATCCGTTTAGAATATCTGGCACATATTTTTTAATCTTTGATTCCCAAACAGGTTTTCTTGCCGCTTTTGGGACAACCAGAACGACCCTCTTATTTTCTCTTAGTAAAAGACGTTCAATTAACATCAACCCAATAAATGTCTTGCCAAGACCGACACTATCGCAAAGAAAAGCCCCATTATGCCGGGATGCTATTTTCATTAGTGCATGGTAGCCATCCTTTTGATATTGGTCAAGGATCGGATACACCTTTGACTTCTTAAGTTCCCATTCGCTGGCTGTCAATTTGTGTCCTTTAAAATATTCGTATAATGCTTTGGTATAAACTTCAAAAGGACTATACTCTCTTGTATGCCGTTCAACCGTCTTCAGTATCTCTGGCGTTACGTCTTCCGCTTCTTTCCAGTGTCGTTCAAACCACTCCTGTAAAGTTTCAATTTCGTCCTTTATTTGCACATTTAGCTCAACGTTCTCTGTAATTCCGGGTAGTGTAAAATTGCTTGAGCCTACTAATGCCGCAGAACCAACAACACCGAATTTTGAATGCGTAATATATGCCTTCGCATGAAATTTCTTCTTCCGGTATATCTTGCACTCTATGCTCTTATTTCTTATACTCTCAACTATAGCGGGAACACCTTCCAGAAAATCATTCTCTTCCTTCTCCTGTTCAATGCTATCATCCAATTTAGCAGTAATATAACTCAATCCATCTTCAAAGGCTTGCTTCGTTCTTCGTGATACTTCATCACCCATAAGAATCCGTATTTTTTCAAGATTCTGCCATTTTCCGTTCAAATCCAATAAAGAACCAATTTCAAAATAGCCCGTTGCGATATCGAATTTCTTTGATAGTTCACACCATTCAGATAGGTATTTTTGAACCTTCCAGGTAATATCACTATTATCTACAATGAATAGCTCGCCTTTTTTAGATGAATCTCTTTTGTTCATCATCATAACACCATAATGCTTTACCAGGCATTTAGTATTTAATTTTTTGAGCGGCTTGCAAATGATGCAAAACGTGAA
>JAGXOR010000026.1 GCA_023659785.1 Methanomicrobia archaeon LH_S13 | reverse complement strand
GAAGTATGTACGGCATGGATTCCCGAAAGGAGAAATAAAAGACATTGCGCTCGATGCGACGATACGTGCATCCGTGCCCTATCAAAAAGAAAGGGGGTTGGATACTGACTCTGATTTAGCAATTGTGATAAAAACGCATGATATTCGAGAGAAGATTCGAGTAGGGAAAGTATCAACAGCAACGATGTTCGTTGTGGATGCATCAGGGTCAATGGGTGCAAATCGAAGAATGGAGAGTGCGAAAGGTGCCGTTCTTTCATTGCTACTGGATTCGTTAGCGCTCGCTGAGCAAGCACGAACTAAGGGTATAAATATGATTGTAATTGATACCGAGGTAGTTAGCAAATCGTTTATACAAATGCAGCTTGGATATTGCAGAGAGATAGCAAGCTATTCTGGAGGTATATATTATCCCATCGCTGATTTAACATCGCAGGCAGTGCAGGATATTATTATTCAGGAGCAAGAACGAAACTTATCGAATGATTTACAGGCTGTTTTGGGATGAAAATGACGTCAAGCACTGAAACCATATCAGGAACGGAAAAAATAGCAGAGATAAAAGAGCTATACAAAAAATTTATTGGAAGGAAAATCCTGTTTATTCTCTTTTCCCTCATCTTGATATTTATTATTGCAGGCGTAGCCGCAACGCTTGGCTCTTATCCCATCACAGTCATAGAGGTCTATTCAATAATTGGGCATGGTCTATTTCAAAGTGTCGAAACGACAGAAGAGATTGTTGTCTGGAACTTGAGACTACCACGAATTTTAATGGGCATTTTAGCAGGAATAGGACTTGCAATTGCAGGCACGATGATGCAGGGCATTTTAAGAAACCCCCTTGCGAGCCCATTTACGCTGGGAATCGCATCGGGCGCGGGATTTGGTGCGGCTCTTGCCATCCTTTTAGGTGCGGGTATTATCGCGGGTGAGACTGGTAAGTATCTCATCATAGGAAATGCATTTGTCTTTTCTCTCATTCCCACATTTGTTATCTTAGGTTTGACACGCTACAAAAGAGCTACGCCTGAGACGATGATTCTCGCTGGTATCGCAATGTTATATATCTTTAACGCGGCGACGACGTTATTAATGTACTTTTCTGAAGCAGAAGCGGTAAAAGCAGCATATTTCTGGATGGTTGGCAGTCTTGGAAAAGCTTCATGGGATGCTATCCTCCCAGTATCTATCGTGCTTGCTGGTTGTGTTCCCCTGCTCATGTGGAAGTCATGGGACGTCAACGTAATGGGTGCTGGAGATGAAACTGCAAAAAGCCTGGGCGTAAATGTCGAACGAACCAGAATCGCTATATTGGTGATTGCTTCTTTGATGTCCGCAGGCATTATTTGCTTCACCGGAACCATAGGATTTATCGGATTGGTTGCCCCGCACATGTGCCGCATGGTTATCGGAGGTGATAACAGGTTTTTAATCCCTGCTTCTGGTTTTTTTGGTGCCGCTCTTCTGCTTGGTGCTGATACCATTGCAAGAACAATCATTGCACCCGTAATCCTCCCGGTAGGTGTGATCACTGCCTTCATGGGTGGTCCTGTATTCCTTTACTTGAGAATGAGAAAAAGGAGGGAGTATTGGTAAAATGGTGAAACTGAAAATAAAAGATGTTGAGTTCAGCTATGGAAGCGTGCAGGTACTCAAGGCTGTATCCATAGAGCTTGCCGCATCGGAGATGTTAGGCGTGGTGGGTCCAAATGGAGCAGGGAAATCCACCCTGCTGCGGTGTATAGACAGGATTTTAAAGCCTCAGCGTGGGGACATACTGCTGGATGGACGGGATATAAAAGAGATGCATCTGGTGGAACTTGCCAGAAAAATAGGCTATATCCCACAAAGCGCTTCACAGGTCTTTCCTGCTACGGTCTTCGACACGGTTCTCATGGGCAGACGTCCTCATCTTGGCTGGCGAAGCAGTGAAAAAGACACTGAAACGGTTTTAGAAACTCTACAACTGCTGAACATCGAAGAGTTCGCCATGCGAGACATTAACGAGCTCAGCGGTGGTCAGCAGCAGAAAGTATTTATTGCACGCGCACTCACACAAGAACCTGACGTTCTTTTACTCGACGAACCTACTTCCAACCTCGACATCAGGCATCAGCTTGAAGTGATGGACATCATAAAAAACATCGTAAAAGAAAAGCAAATCTCGGCGATTATGGCTATCCACGACCTGAATTTAGCTTCGAGATACGCTGATAGAATAGTAATGATGAACAGCGGTAAAATTTTTTCTACGGGTAACCCTGTTTCTGTCCTTACGCCGGATAATATAAAACACGTTTATGGTGTTGAAGTGAAAGTGAACGATCACGATGTAAGACCTTATATCGTGCCTATAAGACCTGTGTAAGACAATATGGAGGTGAAAAAGAGGTGTGAGGTGTCAGATGCAGGATACAAGATAAAAAAATCTGTGTAATCTGTGGTTATAAAATACGAAATGGAAACAATGGAAGAAATTGATTGGGCAGAAATGTGGAGGAAATCGCTGGAAGAGTCGAGCTGGGGGCAGCGAGCTGAAAAACCCGAATATTGGGATGAGAGAGTAGATCAGTTCGAGGGGGTGATAAAGCAGAGCAATCGGGAAGAGAAGCTAAGAGCATATCTATCAGAGAATCTGGTCGAAGAGAGTGGTATGCTTGCGTTGAAACAGAAACTGAAGACTGCGATGATATGGTGGAGGAAAGAATACGAGAATAATGAGCTAAAAGGAGGTGAAAAAGAAAGATGTGTATGACGAAGCATTTTGGACACGAAGAATACCTGAAAGAGGGTGAGTATAAGTCGGAGGAATGCACACCGGAGCAGATAAGAGAATGTCACGGTGGTGTCTTGGAACACCCTTGCATAAAGAGAGGTGATGAGGAATGATGTATGAAGAAGAAAATGAAGAGGCAGGTTTTTTAAGACCGCTTATCAACGCCTACAGTACACTGCCCCTGCATGGAATAACAGCTATACCAGGTAAGATTTCCGGCGCTTTGATGGTCGTAGATGCAATTCAGGATGCGGTTCCATTGATACACGGACCAATTGGATGCGCATTTCAGAGAAAGATAAACCCCTTCAAACCTTATATGCCGTTCTACGAGACGCCATGCACCGATATGAACGATTTAGATGTCGTTTATGGTGGCGAGGATAAACTGAGCCAGGGAATCAAAGAGACTTACGAGAAGTATCATCCGAATCTGATCGTAGTGATAACCACGTGTGCGAGCGATTTAATCGGTGATGACTTTAAGGCTGTGATAGATGAGACAAAAGCAAATGGTGATGTAGGTTGTGAGGTCGTGTACACAACAGGCGATTTTACTGCGAAATCAAAACCCGTTGGGTATCAGGATGCCCTTTACGCCATCACAGATCAAATGCTGTGCAATGGTGTAAAAGAGGAAGGAATGGATAAAAATGAGGGCTCAGTGAACATCGTTACTTTCCCTATTCATGGAGCAGGTTTGAAGGTAGAGGAGATGGCATCTGTGCTAAACGAAATGGGTATCGGGATAAACAAAGTTTGCTTCGACCATACTACTGTAAAAGACCTGTATGAGTTGCCGAAAGCTGAACTTACCATTACCGATTATCCAATGGCATGGACAAAGCTGATGAAAAAGAGGATGGGTATTGACTACTATGCGACCGTGAGATTGGAGGCATACAGAGACAGCAAGGATGCGGAACTATTAAGTCCTTATGGGATAGAAGGAAGTGAAATGGTCTTTATGGAAATCGCGAAAAGGATGAATAAGGAAGGAGAAGCGGAGGAAGTGATTGATAGGAGGAAAAGAGAAGCGATTGAACGGCTTTATGAAGTTAGGAAAGGACTTGAGGGTAAAAAAGTCGCTTATACTGGTATGGGGGGACTGCATAGTCTTGAAGTGATGCTATTGCAGGATATGGGAATGAAGGCAAGTGTCATAATCTACAATACACGTGGCTTGGAACAACTGCTTTCCAAAGATGCTATACGGGAAGTATTAGATATATCGCTTGAATGGGCGAGAAAATATGGGTCAGACCCTGAAATTCTCGTGAACCCAAATACAGAGGAGGCAATAAAAGCGATGAAAAGAACAGGGACCGACCTGGCTGTTTTATCCAGTCTGAACAATGCTGTCCATGAAATCAACAAAGAAGGTATAAGAACTTTTAATCCTCTCGATTTCATGCTTCATCACCAAAGAATAGGTTTTGAGTGCCCCATCGAACTCGCATTTCAACTGAATGATGCTCTTAAAAAGCCTGAACGGAGAGATCCTCTTCTATGCATGCTCGAATACGACAATTGCAGAACCAATCTCATTCCCCATTGGGCGAAATTGGCTGATATATTTATGACTCTAAGGGAGGGAGCTATTGGCGATACGGATAAAGCAACATACCTGAAATGAGATATAAACAGAAAATGAACAACGTAGAAATAAAAATGCGGGAAGTTTTGACCTATGATCCCACGCAGGACTGCAAGTTGGTAGGAGCTGCGAGAGCACTTGGCGGTATTAAAGATGCAGTAACTATCGTTCACGCTCGGCCCGGCTGCCATTGTGGCGTATTGCTTCTCAGAGCGCTCGGCTCAAATCAGAATGACATTAGAATAGTCGGAAGTGGATTCCGAGCACAGGATATGGTCTATGGTGCAGAAGGGAGACTGGCTGCTGCAATAAGATTATCCTACAAAAATTTCAAACCTGGTTTGATTGCCGTTCTTAATTGCAGTGCACCTGCGATCATGGGTGATGATGTGGAAGGGGTTGTACGCTCGATGAAGGAAGAAATCCCTGCTGAAATCTTATCCTTAAGCACGGGCGGATATGAGGATCCTGCATGGATTGGATATGAAGAGACCCTGACCGAGCTCACTCGTTTTATGGATAATCATGATAAAAAGCAGAGAGACAGCGTGAATATAATCGGCTTCAAGACAGACGAGATAAAGGCATATTCAGACATATCGGAAATTGAACGCATGTTAAACAGCCAGGGGATAACTGTCAATGCTGTATTAACCAATTCATCCTTCGAAGAATTAAAAAAAGCGCTAAGAGCATCATTAAATATCGTATTGGGAGGAGATGGACTTGAGAGTGCAAAAATGATGCAAGATAAATTTGATATGCCCTATGTATTAACTCCTTATCCCTTTGGATTAAATAACAGCATGGAGTTCCTGGAATGCGTAACCAAGGGTTTGAATAAGGAGGTAAACCAGGAGTTTATTACTACAGAGAGAGATCGTATTAAAGAGCGTATAGAGCGCATATTCCTTTTCTTACAAGGCATCTATGATATCTCTGTTGCGGTAATTGGTGATGGTGCTCGTGCATTCGACCTCGCTAAGTTCCTCAGTGACGAACTATGTCTAAATGTAAAAGTACTAGCAATCACCTCAAGAAACCTTATTTCGCAAGATAAAGCCAAAGACAACGGAGATTATTTTGAAACAATACTCATAGAGCCAGACAGATTCGAGATGAATGAGGAAATAAAATCTAAAGGAGTGGAGATGATTTTCGGCTCCTCGATAGAGAAGAAATTGGCATACGAGCTTGGTGCTCCGTTAGTCAGAATTTTCTATCCCGTGTTGGATGAAGTCTCAGTCTCAGATACACCGTATGCAGGGTTCAAGGGGACAATACAACTCATCGAGAATATTATAAATTCCGTAATACACAACTATGCGGAAATATGAAGAAAGCAAAAAGAAATGAGGTGAAAAAAAAATGGATAAAAATAAAAATATAAGGCAAATTGCTTTCTATGGTAAAGGTGGCATAGGGAAATCAACGATAGCATCGAATCTCGCAGCTGTTTATGCCGAACGTGGACTCAATACAATGATGATTGGATGCGATCCCAAGTCAGATTGCACCAGGAATCTGCGCGGTGATGTTGAAATCCCAACGGTATTAGACGCAGCCAGGGAGAAAGGAGTAGCGAAACTTGGATTGACTGAACTCGTGGATGGTAAGCAAATAGATGTGGATGAGATAGTGTATAAGGGCTATAAAGGAGCTCTTTGCGTGGAAGCAGGGGGTCCCGAACCCGCAGTAGGATGTGCAGGAAGAGGAGTTATCGTTGCTATTGACCTATTGAAGAAAATGGGTATCTATGATGAATTTGACCTGGATGTGGTCATATATGATGTACTGGGTGACGTAGTGTGTGGAGGTTTTGGAATGCCCCTAAGACAGGGATTGGCTGATGATGTGTTCATTGTTACCTCTGCCGACTATTTATCTATATATGCCGCTAATAACATTTGCAAAGGCATCGCTCGTCATGCAAGCCGTGAAGGCTCGCCATTAGGCGGCATCGTGTATAATGTAAGAGGCGCAATTGATAATCTCGCTCTTGTGAATGGATTTGCACAGAGCGTGGGTTCAAAAGTCATAGAGACAATCCCAAATGACTCAACGATAATGAAGAATGAGATATATGCTAAGACCGTGATAGAACATAGCCCCGATTCTGAGATTGCTGGTGGGTTCAGGCATTTGGCAACCGCCATCTACGAGAATAAAGAAACTGTATCGCCAACGCCATTATCAAAGGAAGAACTGGCGGAATTGGCTCAGCGGATAAGAAGAAAGACAAAAGAAGAATATGCTTTTAGAGGTCGAATGGGGAAGCATAAGCCAATGAACAACAAGAATAAAATCGGCAAGTTGAATATCGAGTGGGCAAAAATGTGGCAAGAAGGGATACTGAATGCATGGTCGCATCAGTATATCAAAAAATACGGCTCAATAACTGAAGCCTGGAATCATAAAGCACCCGAATACGTGAAAACCATGGAGCATTCAAATCGTGCTCAACTGGTTGAAAAGCTCGAGCAACATGAACCAGGAACGGTGCTCGATGTCGGTGCAGGAGCCGGCATTTTTGCTCTTCCTTTGGCAGAGACAAAGTATGTGAAAAGGGTTGTGGCGGTTGAACCTTCCACAGGTATGCTTGACATCCTGAAAAAAAAGGCTGAATCGTGTAGGCTGACAAGCATCGAATGTATAAACAAAAAATGGGAAGACACGACCACAGATGAATTGATAGAGCTGAATGGAGGTAAATACGATGTTGTTATCTCCTCTCATGCTTTGTATTACATAACGGACTTGCATGACGCATTAAAAAAAATGAACGACATTTGCAAAGGTTACGTTTATTTGTTGATTGGCACGGATGCCAATAAAGATGAAAACTATGAAAAATATTACGAGCGGATATACAAAAAGCCCATGCCTTTATATCCTGATTACGCATGTCTTTACATGATCCTACGAGAACTCGACATCCATCCAAATATCGAGATGCTTGATGCATACGCAAAGAGATATGTGGATAGTGTGGAAGAAGTCATTGACCTCTGGAAAGATAATATTGATGGCGGACTGAACGAAGACCAACGCGATGCAATTCGTAAATATTTAGCTGAATCTGATATGATAAAGGAAGAAGATGGGAGATTATACTGGGAATGGCGTTCAAAAGATGCATTGATTTATTGGAGGGCGGAATGATATGGCTGAAGAAACAGAGTATGAGGAACAGGAGCATTTATCGCTTGACCCCACGCAGGGCTGCCAGCTAATAGGTGCTTTTAGAGCTTTTCACGGCATCAAAGACGGCTATGTCGTGCTCCACTCACCCCCGGGCTGTCACAGTGGAATGCTGTTGTTGAGGACATTATGTGATAATGCAGATGCAAGGATTGCATTCAGTGGCATACATCCACGTGATTTTATCTATGGTGCAGAGCATAAGGCATTGATAGCGTTAAAAAAAGTTGACGAAACGTTCAAACCAGCTTTTATCGCACTTCTCGACGCCTGCGCTCCCGCAATTGTGGGTGATGACCTCGATGCAGTTGAAGTTAAAGCTCGTGAGGACGCGGAGATAAAATCAAAAATTCTTTATTTCAGTGCTGCAGGCTTCCACAAGAATATGTGGCTTGGTTATGAAAGCGCTTTAGTATCGCTTGTTAAGTTCATGGATACTAATGAAAGCTTAAAAGCCAAAGATTCAGTAAATCTAATTGGATTCAAGGACGATGGTTTTAAGAGTGTAGCAGACCTTACTGAGATTAAACGCTTGCTCAATGGTGTAGGTGTGAAGGTAAACGCCGTATTAACGGCTGATGAATTCAAGCAAATTGTAGCAGCTCCAAAGGCATCTCTAAACATCGTTCTTGGTGGCGATGGCGTTAAATTAGCTAAGGTGATGAACAAACAGTTTGAAATTCCTTATGTGGTTGTTGATTACCCCTATGGTGTTTCAGCGACTGAAAGGTTTTTAGAACGTGTTTGCGAAGAGCTTGATAAAGAAGTTGATGAAATTTTCCTATCGCAGGAGCGAGCAAGGGTTAAGGAGTCGGTAGAGAAAGTTCAATTCTATCTGCATGGCTTTTACGGACTTTCATGCGCTATCATAGGCGACACCGCGAAGGGAATCGGACTTGCAAAGTTCCTTAGCTCTGAACTGGGTTTTGATGTAAAGGTTCTTGCACTCACAAATAAGAACTTTTGGCTTGAGGAAAACCTCAAAGGAATATCAGGGCTTGTTCAGGAAGTCCTGGTTGAACCAGATAGATTTGAAATGGAAAGATGCATTGCCAATGCGGGTATTCAGATGCTTTTCGGCTCAACTTTTGATAAAAGATTGGCAAATGTAGAGAGAGTTCCCTTAATCAGGTTCTCCTACCCTACAATAGACAACGTAGCATTGACCGATACTCCTTATGCAGGTTTTCGCAGCATTCCCACATGGCTCGAATCCATCGTTAATTCGCTTGTATCACGATACTACGAGGTGTGAAATGAGACAAATAGCATTTTATGGCAAAGGAGGAATAGGTAAATCAACGATAGGGACGAACATTGCGGCTGCACTATCCGAGAACGGACTATCAGTGATGATGATTGGCTGTGACCCCAAGGCTGACTGTACCAGGAACCTGACAGGAGAGGTACAGATACCAACCGTGCTCGATGTATCGAGAGATAAAGGAATAGAGAGGCTTGGTCTTGAAGAGCTTGTGGAAGGCAAGGAAATCGAGCTCGGCGAAGTTATCCACAAAGGTTATAGGGGCATTTATTGCGCCGAGTGTGGAGGTCCAAGACCGGGTTTTGGATGTGCTGGTAGGGGCGTTATCGTTGCGATAGACCTGCTCAAGCGCTTGAAAGCCTTTGAGGAACTAAAGCCCGATGTAGTGATATACGATGTGCTGGGCGATGTAGTGTGTGGAGGTTTTGCAATGCCGCTTCGGAAAGGTTTGGCAGACGAAGTCTATATTGTAACATCCGCGGATTATCTCGCTCTTTACGCAGCGAATAATATTTGTCGCGGTATAAGCGCGTTTGCAAACAAAGGAGGGTCGCCGTTAGGAGGCATTATTTATAATGTTCGAGGTATGCTGGATGAAGCAGATGTCGTCTATGATTTCGCCGAGAAGTTTGGGTCACAGGTTATTGGACATATCCCAAATGCACATGAGATTGCGGAAGCAGAGATTGATGCCAATACCGTGATTGAATATGATTCAAATACTGATATCGCCAATTTATTCCGGGATTTAGCTATGAGAATCTACAATAACAAACTAACTTCTGCACCAAATCCGTTAGCACCAGAAGAGATGATGATGGCAGGTAAGGAAATAAGGAGGCGAATGAAAGAGAAATATGGGAAAAGAGGAAATCATGAATGATAATAGCTTTAATTACACTTTATCGCCTGAGGACTTCATGGTCAGCAGTGTATGGAGTTTGCCCATTCACGGCAGGGCAGCGCTGGGTGGTAAGATTTCATGTGCCACTACAATTGCAACATCGCTAAAAAATACCGTTGTCCTCGTGCACGGTCCTATCGGGTGCGCATTTCAACGGAGGATAAATCCCTGTCGCGGCTGGAATCCCATTTACGACATGACTTGCACCGCGTTAACCGAAGCTGAAACGGTCTTTGGCGGTTATGACAAGCTATTGGGTGCAATAGAGGAGGTTTATGATAAATACAAGCCAGAACTTATTTTGGTTATTTCCACTGATGTTTCTGACCAGATTGGTGACTACATGGAAGCGGTGAGAGAAGAGAGTAAAGTGCCATGCGACGTGGTTGTATCCACATTAGTGTCATGCGAGCAAGATAGTGTTTTTACCAAGCGCGGCGTTAGCATAGTCAGGAATGCGTTAATAACGCAATTATTGGAGACTGTTGACAAAGACGAGATCGAGGAAGATGAGAAATCTTTGAACATCACTACGCTCGTCCAGTTTCCTGATGAGGGTCGGAGATATCGGGAACTCCACTCTTTAATCCGGAAAATGGGATTGCACGTAAATGGCTTCTACTTCTACAATAACTCTGTTCGCGATATAAAGTCAATGCCCCGGGCTTTTGCTTCTGTCGTTCATTATGCTTCCGAGCCATGGACAGAATTTCTTGAGAAAAAGTATGGAATGAAATACATCGAACTATATCCAGAGCCAAGATTCAGCTCCATTGAGTACGGTCCCTACGGCTTTGAAGGCGTGGATAGATTATTGATGGATATTGGTAAGGTTTACGGGATTGAAGGAGAAGCAGAGGAGGTAGCAAAGCGAAGCAGAAGAGAGGCAGAAGAAGCCTTGTCCTCTCACTTACCCGCTCTAAAAGGGAAATCGATATCTGTGGTTGGCTCCTATACCGGTGGCTATGCGGCTGATCTGGTCAGATATTGCGGGATGAAATGCAAACTCCTTGTTCTCAAGTTCAGAACTGGCACTAATTTTGATATGTTGCTAAATGAGGCTGCAAAAGAGAGAACAGCAGAAATGTGGCATGATTTTTTCTTGAAATACGATTCCGATCCGGAAATACTGGTCGAGCCCACGCTTGAACAAGAACTCAAAGCGCTGAAGCGCACAAAGCCTGATTTGATCGTGCCTCCGGCTCTTGGCACGAGTGCATGGTGGTATGAAAAACAAGGCTTTAAAACGCTCATACCTAACAGGCTATCCGGCTACTTCTTCCGGCTTGGCTACTGGACGGTCGTTGATGCCGCTATTGAAGCTCGCAGAGCGCTTGAACGACCCTGCAGTTCCGAACCCCTGCTGTCATTGCTTGACCAGGACGAGGAATACGGTGGTTTAACCAAATATTGGGCTAATAACGCCAGAGTATTTCGGCATGTGTGGTATGAAGAGGTGTGAGGTGTGAGAAAATAGCTAACTGGCTTCTCAAACCTCACCACTCAAACCAAACCTGAATAAAGATGGACAAAGAGCTGAAAGTGCGGGAATGCTGGGATAACCTTGCATTCGAATACGATTATAAGAACAGTCCAAAATGGTTCTGGACCAATCCAGAAGCATGGGCGAGGGAAATAGAACACCGAATTTCTGATTCTGACGGCAATAAGATTTTGGATGTCGGCTGTGGTGCTGGTGTTATATCAATTCCCCTGTCGAGTAGATTCGATGTGACGAGTTTGGACTTCTCTTCAAAAATGCTTTTGCAATTGAAAAGCAGGAAAGAAGACATGAAGAGTGAACTGGAAATAATCTGCGCAGATGCTCATCAGCTTCCGTTTAAAGATGAAAGTTTCGATGTTGTGATTTGCCGATTCGCTGTCTGGCCTTTACATAACCCACAGCATGCAATCTCGGAAATGGCACGTATAACGAGGAAAAAAATAGTTATTATGGAAGGGGATTGGGGAAATACCAAAATAACAATAAGGCATAAGATATTTGGCAGACCCGTATACGGATTTCACTTCTTACTTTACAAATTCAAGACTGGAAGGGAGCCGAAGAAGCAATTTGAAGAGATGAAGAAGTATCATAAAACCAGCACTTCCTTCGAGCTCATAAAAGAATGGCTTGAGAATGCTGGAGTTGAGATAAAAGAGATTGATTACTCGCTAAAAGAACGAGTATCAACGAAGAAATCGAAGTTCTTACGTGCGCTCACAGGATTTGAGGAAGAGATGTTCATTCTGGTAGGAGAGGTGAGAAAGGATGAAGAGAAAACCTGATGCGCGTGATTTTTTTGTTAATACTTATCCTATTAATGCATATCCCAATCCATGGGATTATGTGGTTGATGACTATGATATAAGAAGCAAAAGCAGAAGATTGTGGATAAAAGACGAGATTTACGCAGAATTAGTAAAGATAAAGAATCAGTTTGATGGATACAATTGCAACACAATCTTAGACGTTGGTTGTGGTGCTGGCACGCTGTCAATACTATTGGCGGATGAGTTTAGAGTACATTCGCTTGATTTTTCAAGGACTATGCTGGAGAGATTAAAAACAAGGGCAAAGGAGTTGAAAAAAGATGTTGCCGCGATGATAAATGCAGACAATCAAAAAATTCCTTTTAAAAGCAATTCCTTTGATAGCGCGCTTTGTAAATTCGCGCTATGGCCGGTGCCAAATCCGGAAGAGACGATAAAAGAGATGGTCCGGGTGACAAAATCGAATGGCAGAATAATCGTAATTGAGGTTGACCGCACGAATGGATACGAATTAAACCTGCGCTCTAAGTTTGGCTATCGCATATACAAAGTATTGAAAAAGTTCGTTCGTGTTCGCAAGTGGAAAAAGCAAAAAATCCTGCATGATGATGAAGCGTGGAAAATAATAAGGGAAACGACAAAAAACAATCCTAAAATCAATCTGAGCTTCACAAAACAGGTTTTAACTTCTTGTGGCTGTGAAATAACAGCGGTTGATACCTCGGTAAAATCCAAAATAAACGGCATTATAGGTAAATTATGCGGTGGGCAGTGTGGAGGACATAATTATTTCATGGTGTGTGCGAAGAAGAGGTGAAATTAGCGAAAGGGGAATAATTTATGGATTTATTTTTTTGATGTCTATGGTTAACCTTTCCTCTGCAGATACATAGAGGAGCAAAAAGGAAAATGATACTGACATACAAAGTGAAGCATGA
>JAGXOR010000264.1 GCA_023659785.1 Methanomicrobia archaeon LH_S13 | reverse complement strand
AACAGTAACGTCTCGTTCGTATCGCAGATAGCGACGCATCCGGAGGAGTATGAAGGAATAAGGATAAGCGTTGTGGGTTACGCAGATGACGTTTACAAACGCGTTTTTTATCTTGGCGATGAGAAAGGTAAATATCTGCTGAGAGTGAAGGTAGAAACAGAGGCACGAGCAAAGCCGGACGGCTGCTCTATTCCCGTCTCAGCGTTGCAAAAAGGAGATAAAATAATTGCGGATGGCGTATTTGAATATGACCCGAAAAATATGAGTTGAACTTGATTTCCTTGAGGCGGTGTTAGCAGGGTTCGAAAACAAATGGGATGCAGGATACAAGAGAAAAATAAATTACTGACACAGATTAATCTGTGGTTCTTTTGATCATTCCAGAACGGTATCCTCATCCGAATAGGGTGGCGAACAGAAACATAAGAATCTTATTTTTTTAGTTGTAAAAATCCGGTGCTTTCTTTCAGGAAGTATGACCACAGTATCCCCCTCTGAAACCTCCCCTCTCTCACCCTCAATTTCCATAAGCCCCGCTCCCTTCAGAATATAGTATATTTCCTCCGAAGTCTTATGAAAATGGAGTTCTGTTTCATGATAAACAGTGGCTTCAGCTAAACTCATCCGCTCGGATTTGTATAACTCCCTTATCTCAGAACCATCCTTCGCCACAAAAAAGTTTTTTGATTCCCTTCTCACTACTCTCATCTCTAACATGGTAAATTACTTTTTAAATTTAACTTATGAGCCAAGAAGTCCCCTTCCGAAAAGAGGGGGATGAATTGGCTCCCGATTTGGTGATATGGTAGGGGTGTATATGTATAGAGAGCAGATAAATCTTTTCTACCTCACCTCCACCACCAATAAAAGTATTTATATAGTGAACATAAATAAGTTACTGTTATAGAGATGCAGGTTACATATAAGTTTCGGCTGTATCCGAGGAAAGAAGAAGAGAAGGAAGGGTTGAAGAAGGTGAACTCAAAAACACTGCAAATGGTTC
>JAGXOR010000263.1 GCA_023659785.1 Methanomicrobia archaeon LH_S13 | reverse complement strand
CTTATATTAATAAATTATTAGCAACAAATAAAAGCAGATTATTGGTTCCCTGATGAAATTACGTATCCAAACGGTCAAATCTTGAAATGACCTAAAAAACTTTTCAAAGTGCCACAATATGAAACAATTCATCCTATATGCGAGGAAAGCCGTAACAAGCCCAGACTTCTCTTTAGAGGACCTGCCGGGTAGCGGTGGCAGAATGGACCTCGTTGCAAGATGTATTTGCAGTGCGCTATGGATAAGCCATGATTTAAGAAGAGATTCATGTATTCATGTAGTCGCCTGCGGTGGTCCCAACCCACCGGTTGTTATCTCTTTTTATGGGGACAGGTTGAGAGGTGTATCACCAGATGAAAGAAACATAGCAGCATGGATAAAGAAAACGTTGGCATCAAGAAAGAAGAACCCCGGGATAAGCATACGCAAACTCAGTTTTCAGCCGTTGGTCGAGGAGTTAGCACCGGAAGGAAAATTCTTTTACATATTACACGGGAAAGGCAGGAATATAAGCGAAGAAAAGCTAAAAGAGGATTCTGTGTTCGTCATCGGCGACCACATAGGACTGCCGAGAAAAGAAGAGGAGTTCGTTGAGCGATTTGAACACGAGAAAATATCTCTCGGCACTACCCCCTATCTTGCATCGCAGTGCATTACCGTGCTGCATTATGAGCTGGATAAAAAATTGCTCCGGTCGGGATTTGAACCCGAGTCATCGGCTCGAAAGGCCGAAATGATTGGCCGAGCTACACTACCGGAGCAATGATTACTTTCTAAACGCAGCGGAAAATATAAGTTTTCTTTGTTAGCCGAACAGCGAAGCAAGCCCTTCCATCCCTGTCTCTTCTCCCTTCTCTTCCTCTTCCTCTCCCTCTTTCTTCTCCTTTTTCTTTTCTGCCTTCTCTTCCTCGGGTGCTTCCGGTGCCGTTTCCTGTGCCGCCATCGGAGCTTGCGCAGGTTGTGCCATCGATGCAGGAGCGTAAGCAGGCTGAGCTTGTGCCATCGCCTCATC
>JAGXOR010000262.1 GCA_023659785.1 Methanomicrobia archaeon LH_S13 | reverse complement strand
CGGGGAAATGGTCAAAAGCGCATTCCTCCTCGGCTTGGGAGTTGTTAAAAGCCAGTGGAACGATGACAAGGACAAGATTGAGTTTGAAAACATTGACATTTTCAACTTTTACTGTGATCCCAGCTTTCGACCCTATTCCTACGCTGGCCCCAAATACGTTATCGAGTATAAGGAAACTGATTTGGCCACGCTGAAAGAGGCAGCCAAAAATAACAAATACTACAACAAAGCGGAAGTTAACAAAATCGAGGAGGAATACATAGCGGAGGAGAAAAGGGCGAAGGAAAGGGAGCGAAGGGGATTGTCCGATTATGGTCATATATTCCGGAAAAAGGTCTCTCTGCTGGAATTTTACGGTAATATCATCTCCAAAGACGGGGAAAGCATTACCCGCAACCAGTTAGCCATACTGGCAAACGAAAAGCATCTAATCCGTCAGCAGGACAATCCTGACGACGAGTTCCCATATCATCTTTGCATTCCTATGTGCTACCCCCACCGTGGCATCGCCGGCATCTCACTGGTGGAAAACGCCGTCCGGATGCAATACACCTACAATAATATCCTCAACATGTTAGTGGATAACTTAAATTTCACAGTCAACAAGGCTTTCATCGCTCACCGGGATAAATTGTTAAACCCGGAATATGCAAATTATATATCCCCCGGCCATTTATTGTGGACTGATGCAGCCAATGCCAGTGAAGCCCTCTCTGAAGTTCCCACTTCCAGCATTGGCAGTGATGTGTCCCAGACCTTATCATTCTTGAACAATGAAATGGAAAAAGCCACTGGGGTTACTGAACTTTTAATGGGCTCTTCTCCATCATCGAGCGAAAGCAAGACTGCCACAGAGGTGCAGGTTAAAACCTCTCAGGCCAAAGGGCTGTTCAACACCATCGCTAAGGACATTGAGGAAAACTCCCTTGATCCTCTCTTACGACGGGTGGTGGGTTTAATTGACAAGCTTGATGAACCTATTGGCACAGATTATAAGTACAAAGTTAGCGGTGTGTCCTCCCT
>JAGXOR010000261.1 GCA_023659785.1 Methanomicrobia archaeon LH_S13 | reverse complement strand
CCACGGCGTATGCGGAAAATGCAGCCGATATTTTCCGACCATAGAAAGAAGAAAGCGATAAGAATTGGGTATTCAAAGACTCAGCAGCTTCTTTTGCAATGAAATCACCTATTCCTGCTGATACTACTGTTACTGTTTCCAACCGGTATTTCTCTTTCATTCTCTTTATCGAAGCAACCAAATCCTCTACCTGCGCCTCCTTTACCTGCTCTGCAATACCGACAGCACCATCCTCTCCTATCACTTCAAGGTCACTGCAAACCATCCTTGCCAGTCTTCGCATCGCACGTATCCGACTTTTTCCCCCTTTTTCTCGACCTCCAAAGACATGACTATCCGGGCTTTCGCAACTGTAATCACTTTCATTTAAGTACCCGAGGACGAGATAAGCATCAGCAGTAATAGCAAAAAGTTCTGCGGAAGTCCTGCATTCCTCTCCCTTTTCTCCTATCTTGACTTTGTTCAGCAGCGTGGCAACATTGGTTCTTAATACGCCTGAATAGATTAATTCTCCGGATTTTAGTCTTTTGAGGTCTGTTCTTTTCGCCTTTGTTTCCCCACCTTTTATTGGAATCACATCTGTGGTGGTGCTGCCGATGTCAACGAATATAGCATCTTTGTAGTGCTCAGATATGAGCTTCGTGGAAGCGAGCCAGTTAGTAGATGCGAAAGAAAGAGGGTTTTTATCTACATCTGAACCATCTCTGAAAGTGCAATCGCAGTCGAAAAAATTGATTTTTTTAAATTTAAATACAGAGGACAGAGCTTTTTTTATGTGCAGAACACCTTCTCTTTTTGTCTCGAAACAGTCACATAGCTCCCCTGTCATTACCACTCCTACTGCTTCTATCTCTGTCTTTGCTCCCTCTACTGTCTCAAACTTCTGTTTCACTTCTGACAGCACATCGTATAGAATCGCATTATTTTTCCACAAAGGTGCATAAATTGTATCTACAAACTCGTTTATTTCTGATTCTGAGGTTGCTACTTTTGTATTTGCTCCTCCTACGTCTATACCTACGAACATAGCAC
>JAGXOR010000260.1 GCA_023659785.1 Methanomicrobia archaeon LH_S13 | reverse complement strand
GTTCGTATATAATCCCAAAATGGAACAAAAAACGAATTTCGTATATAAGGAGTTATACGCAATCGCTGGCTCATTGGGATTCAAAGTAAAGAGAGGTATACAATATGATAACTGATGAAGAATTCACCAAAGCGGCAAAAGAATTTGACGCTATCGAAAAAAGAAGTAGTTTTTATAATATGGCTATCGGTCTTATTAATAATAATTTTGAGATGGAGGCTTATCTTTTAATTCTTGCCACTTGGAATTTCGCTCGTTTTAGATATGCTGTAAACGATTTTGATATCAATGGATTTAAAGAAAAAATCAAAGAACTTAATCCCTGTTTTAATAAGTTGAAAGATGAAGATTTTAGAACTATTAATTTTGATAGGTATAAAGAGGAGATAAAAAAGATATTTGTAGCCCTTTCTTCAATTAAAGGAGTTGAATTCACGGGCGCATCGAAAATAATGCATCTTAAAAACAGGTCTGTTTTCATCATGTGGGATGGGTACATTAAAGGAAAGAAACCAAAGAAATATTACAACGAACTTAAAATTGTGAAAAATGGAGACTGGGAAATTAAGAAATATAAGAATGATCCAGAAGATTATTTTCAATTCCTTAAGGATATGCGGGAAAGGTTTATAGACATAAATTTTCAGAGCAATGAAAAAACCTTTGCCAAAGCAATAGATGAATTCAACTATGTCAACATAACGCGTCCTATTCAAAAGATGGAAAAAAAAAAACGACAATAAAAAGAGGTGAGTTATTCTACTATGTCAATTCAGGATATGATAATATTCGCCAGCGACTCTTCGCTCACGCCCCGACCCTTACGGGTGCACGGGTGCGTATAACAGCGGATAAAAGGGAAATCAAAGATTTCCCCAAATTGCCTTCGGCAACTTCTTTTATCTGAAAACGTTAAGTTTCAGATAAATGTAGGACACTCGAACATACCCTATTGTTATTAATTATGATTAGTCATATATAACATTTTTGATTATAAACTCCGTTGATTTGATCACTTTCAAAGACCCGTCATCCAGTTCAATATTAATT
>JAGXOR010000025.1 GCA_023659785.1 Methanomicrobia archaeon LH_S13 | reverse complement strand
AAGCTTATATCAAAAGAGTGTACGATGTGATGAACCTTTATTTGTCAAATGAAATGGTGTACGATGTATTGAGCCTTTCCAACTATGAAAATGAACAGAAGATATTTGGTGTTAGCAGGAATAGTTATAGCCATGATATTGATGGGCGTGTATGTTGTGATTGAGCATTATGCAGTAAAGGGAGTGTATGTACATCCGCTCGAACAATCGATCGATCGTTGTCATACGGTAGAGGGAGTGTATGTATATACAGATAAAGAATCGCATGTCATTGGTGACATTATAACCTTTGGCATCGCTAATGAGGGAAATAAAACGATTGTATTTCCCTGGGGTTCGCCCTGGGAGCTTCAGAAGGAGAGTGGAGAATCGATAGCAGTAGGAGGCGGGTATGAAGCTTTTTGGCGTTTAAAACCGGGCCAAAGAACGGGTGATCCAAGAGTAATGAATAAAGAATACAAATGGGACACAAGCGATTTAACACCTGGGCGCTACAGAATCGTATTTTATGATGCAGACGACCACGTCTTCATCAAGGAGTTTACGATTAAAAATTCTTGAGAGTCCGTGAATACTCAAGCAGCACAGTTACACTCATCTATTATAAGTACGAGACACCTGACGGAGACTTAATAACAAGCAAGAGTGGCACTCTTTCAAGCATAGGGAGACTTGTACCTAGCACGGATTGGATATCCGTGGATTATTCGAGAAGTGTCAGTTGCCCCCTTGAGAATCTAAGGTCTAATACAACTTATTATTTCAAACTATGTGGCCCATGCAATGCTGGGGAGATTAAGAGATTCAGGACGATTGGAGACGAGTCGAGTGTGCCACAGGAGCAAATAGGAAAACGAGACATGATAGTCGGTATTTGTTTGACATTTCTAATAGTTGGTGTTCTTATGATGTTTTTACGCATGAGAAGAAGAAAGTAGTGACATTACATTTAGAAATCATAGATAACAGCAAAGAATAAAATATAAGATAGAAAGTCCAATGCTTATTCAAAATGATAGATAAAATAACACTTGATAAGAAGGCTCTTGGTGCCTTATCATCAGATACGAGAGCAAATATTCTCAAAAGCCTTGATATAAGGCGTATGACCGTAAGTGCGCTATCAAAAAGGTTAAATCTTCCTAAATCCACGATTCACGAAAATTTGGACAGATTGATTGACGCAGATCTGGTGAAGAAAAATAATGACGGAAATAAATGGGTATACTACGAGCTACCAGAAAAAGGAAGAAGACTGCTCCATCCACATGAGATGACAAAGATAATAATCCTTCTTTCTTCTGCGGCACTCAGCTTTGTTGGAGGGATTATCGAGATGTACTGGTTTATCAAAAGCGCTTTTCCAGAATTGGAATTGGAAAAAGAAGAAGAGATTGTACCTCTCTATGAACCAGAGTATTTAATTTTCGGCGTGATTTTGCTCTCGCTGGGCGTTCTATTTTTGTATTTGGCTTTCCGCATGCGAAAGGTTAAAAAAGAAACGAAGAAGTAAATTCAATCAAAAGAGCAGAAGCAGATGAAAGTAAAGGTTTACAACGCGATAAAGGAAGGTGGATTTGTTTTTAGGACATTCACGAAAGAAGTCACTTCGCAAACGTTAAACGATTTTTCAAACCCTCCCCTCATAATCACAACACCTCATACCCCGTATCCCTCTGTGCTACCGGTCTACCAACTGATTTCACTGCTTTGATAATATCCTCCACCTTTGCCGGTTTGTACTTCTTCCCCGCTGCTGTTACCACGTTCTCCTCAAGTATCGTGCCGCCGAAGTCGTTCGCACCGAAAAACAGCGCCAGCTTATCCACCTCAAAATCCTGCGTGAGCCACGAAGCCTGAATATTCTTCACGGAATGCAGAACAATCCTCGAAATCGCTAACACCTGCAAATATCGCGTTACCGCTACCGGCTCCTTTATGATGTCGTAGAGCTCCGTGTTCTTCGGCTGAAAAGTCCAGGGTATGAACGCAGTGAAGCCTCCCGTTTTGGTCTGCAAATCCCGTATCCTGAAAAGATGTTCTACAATGTCTTCGTTGCGTTCAATATGCCCGAACATCATGGTTGCCGTTGTTTTCATTCCCATCCTGTGCGCAGTCTCCATTACTTCAATCCATCCGTCTGCGCTTACCTTGTCAGGACTAATAACCATTCGAATCCTATCGCTCAGAATCTCCGCACCTCCACCCGGCAGAGAATCGAGCCCTGCTTCTCTCAGCCTTTCCAGCGTTTCTCGTATGCTCAGCCCCTCGTTACGCGCAATGAAATCAATCTCCGGAGGCGACAGGCTGTGAAGCTGGACACCTGGGAATTCACGTTTTATCGCGGAAAACAAATCCTCAAACCATTCAATGTCGATTTCCGGCGTTAGTCCTCCTTGAATGAGGATTTGCGTCCCACCCATGTCAACCGTTTCCTTAACCTTCCTCAATATCTCTTCCTTGCTCAAAATATAGCTTTCTTCTTCGCTTTTAGCGTAGAAGGCGCAGAATTTGCATCTCGATACGCACCGGTTCGTGTAGCTTATGTTTCTATCAACAACGAATGTCACGAGTTCGCCACACTTCGTTCTCCTTATTTTATCTGCTATTCCACCAATAACAGGTAAAGGCAGTTCAAATAGATGCAGCGCCTCTTCAAAACTCAAATCCGCGCCTACATGATTCTTTTCCACATAAAAATCCTTATATTCAGCGTAATAATCCGTATTCATAGCACTTCTCCTCGAACAGTTCAAGCCCCCTCCTCTCTTCCGCGCCCATCTGATACGTAAGCGTGTTGAAATACTCACGGAGGAACTCCACGGGTATCCCGAACTTATTCGCCGCTTCCGCCACAACTACATCGGCATTCCTCTTTCCCCACGCGACTGATTCCATGACTGCCTTGTTCACCTCGCTCATATCCCGCTCTTTCCTTGATACGGCAATTCCAAAAACCATCGGATAGCCAGTTAAGTCACGCCACTCCTCCCCTAAGTCCATAACAACGCTGTACTTCATCCTCGCCTTGATTGCTTCGTCACCAATAACGAGTGCATAAGTGCAGTGCTTGAGTAATTCGCTTGCTTTACTTTCATCCACGCGCGCAACCTTGTTTTTCCACCCTCGCTCACGCAAGATGATTTTAAGTAGATTTACCGATGTTAATGTTTGATTTGTTACTGCAATACATCCGTCATCAAGCATTTTCCCTTCCGAAACGAGAATAACGCTCAAAACGCTATTCCTCGATGCGATGCAGAACTCATAGCTTCTTAATTTATCCTTCTTCTTGATATAATAGAACGAAGGCACGGGAGCGAAATCTACTTCTCCTTTTTCAAACATTTCTACAAGCTTTCTTGGTGATGCTTCAATTACCCTCGCCCCGTTCTGCTCAAGCCAGTAATAGGGTAAGAAGTTATTCACGAACCCGAATTTCCCAATCTTTATCGTTGTGTTGTTCATGTTACTTATGAATATACCTTTAGGATATTGTAAAATGTATCTCGTTCCGCCGGTATCTTGTTAGTGCCATTTATAATGCTCAGAACCTTATTTGTCGAAAGCATAAGCGGTGTTTTAGCTCCTGCTGCATGTGTAATCCTTTCCTCCATAAGTGTTCCGTCTAAATCATTCGCACCGTAATTCAAAGCGACTTGAGCAAGCTTCTCGCCAAGTGCAACCCAGTAAGCCCTTATACTCTCAAAATTCCGCAGAACTATTCTTGAAACCGCAATCGTTTTGAGGACATCTACAGGACCCGTTTTTTCTTCTACGAGCCCCAACGCATTAAGTTCAGTGTTTTCAGGATAGAAAAGAAGAGGGATGAAGGAGACAAAGCCACCGGTCTGTTCCTGCAACTTCCAGAGCTTGTATAAATGAGCAGCGCGGTGTTCTGGCTTTTCAATATGCCCAAAGAGCATCGTAGCATTGCTCTTTATTCCAAGGCTATGTGCAATCGCCATTATCCGAAGCCATTCCTCAGCTTTTAGTTTGTTCGGGCAGATGACTTCCCGTATCTCATTAACCAGAATCTCCGCTCCACCGCCTGGCATTGCTTGTAGTCCCGCATCTCGCAGCCTTGAGAGTACTTCCTTAACGCTCATTCCCTCGACCTGCGCGATGAAGTGTATTTCAGTGGCGGTCAATGCTTTGATGATAACGTGTGGGAATCTCCTCTTTATCTGCCCGAACATCTGCTCGAAGTATTCTATGCCTATCTCAGGATTGAGTGAACCGACAATATGGAGCTCAGTAGCACCTATTTTTACTGCAGCCGTAACCTTCTCAAGCACATCCTCAATGCTCATAAAATAGGCTTCGCTATCCGTAGCATCACGGTAAAAGGCGCAAAGGGGGCATTTTGAGACGCATATATTCGTGTAGTTTATATGCCTGTTAATGACGAACGTGACGATATTTCCATTCGCCTGATTGATGTAGTCAGCAAACGTTCCGAGTTCATGTGTGTCCCATTCAAAGAGTTCTTCAATCCTTTTCGATGTCCATTCCTCTATTTTGACTGTCACCTAATTTTTTGTTTGGTTAGTTTACTTCTTTTATCCAATTCACATAAATGTATCCTTTTATGTTCATATCCAACAATGAATAGAAAGCTATATTTAACCGAACAAAATAGCAAAACTTAACTTAAATAAGCTGTCTTTAAAATAAAGAGAATACGGGAATAAAATTTGAAAAAGGAAAGGAAGATGGAAGAAATAAAAAAAGGCGGAATATTCACCATCTCTGAGTTGCAAAACGTGCGGATAAACATAGGCGAGATAATAGAGGAGGAAGAGGAATGGGAGCCAATGGGCCCGCATCCGATGCCACGCATAGCCACGCTTCGAGATTGGGACTTCAAGCTTTTGAACCGCTACAAGCCTTTTTACGCACCGCTATGTGATATGTGCTGCCTTTGCACGTACGGCAAATGCGACCTCACGGGGAATAAAAAAGGTGCCTGCGGAATAAGAATGGACGCACAACAAGGAAGGATTGTGCTTCTCGCCTGTTTAATAGGCTGTAGTGCACACTGTGCACACGGAAGGCATCTGTTGCACGACATGATAAAGAAGTTTGGGCGTGACGTGCCGATAGATTTCGGTCCTGAGGTGAATATAGAAGCGCCCTTAACGAGATTGGTATGCGGTATAAAACCGAAGACGATAGGCGATTACGACAAAGTACTCAGTTACGTTGAAGAACAGATAGTTCAACTGGCAGATGCGCTTCATACCGGTCAGGAGGGGTCGCACCTGGACTTCGAGTCGAAAGCGTTGCACATGGGTATGCTTGATTCGCTGAGCAAAGAAGCGGCGGATATTATTCAGATTGCGTGTTATCACATGCCCACGAGTTATGAAGGAGGGGGACCAGATGTTCCGATGGTGGACGTAGGAATGGGAACCATAGACACGACTAAACCAGTTGTCCTTGTTATAGGACATAATGTACCGCCTGCTGCCGATATAGGCGCCTATTTAGTTGAAAACGGACTTGACGATAAGGTAGAACTCGGAGGCATCTGCTGCACCTCTATTGACACCACGCGAGTGTATAGTAAGGCGAAGCTGGTATCCGCACTGGGAAGGCAACTGCGTGTGCTACGTGCAGGCATTGCGGACGTCGTGGTGATAGACGAGCAGTGCATCCGTGCGGACGTATTAGAACTTTGCCAGCACACTCAGTCGCCTATAATCGCAACGAACGACAAGGCAATGCACGGGCTGGTGGATAGGACTGATGACGATCCGGATAAAATAGTGAATGATTTGGTGAGCGGACGTGTGCCAGGAGTCGCAATACTCGAGCCCGACCAGGTGGGCGAGGTTTCGGTCAGGACGGCACTGGAAGTGGATAAGAAGCGAAAAGGGTTAAGCTTCATTCTCAGCGATGATGAGTTCAAACGTTACGTTAACGACTGCATCCAGTGCGGTAGCTGCACACTTGCATGTCCTAACGGGCTTCGTATTGGTGAGGCGAATAAAAGTGCCGCTGCGGGCAACATAAAACCGCTTGCTGACTTGTTCGACATCTGCGTCGGCTGTGGCAGATGCGAGCAGGTATGTAAGAAACATATCCCTATCGTGGACGTGGTAACAAAAGCGGCATATCCAGAGGTAAAAGAAGAGAAGGGCAAGATGCGAGTAGGCAGGGGACCCGTATGGGACAGTGAGATACGAGAGGTAGGTGCTCCCCTTGTCCTTGGGACTATTCCCGGTATTATAGCACCGATAGGCTGCGGAAATTATCCCAATGGCACGAAGGAGGTGCAGCTTATCGTAAAGGAATTCGCAGAACGGAATTACATCGTTACACTGACCGGGTGTATGGCGATTGATTGTGCCCTCTGGAAGGACGAGGAAGGGAAAACGGTGTATGAGCAGCATCATGGCAGGTTCGATGCCGGTGGCGTGCTGAACATAGGATCGTGCGTCTCCAATGCACACATACACGGTGCAGCGATAAAAGTAGCAGGTATATTCGCGGGGCGACCGTTGAGAGGTAATTACGAGGAAATAGCTGATTACATCGTAAGCCGCGTGGGTGCGTGTGGCGTTGCGTGGGGTGCAATGTCGCAGAAGGCGGCTTCCATCGCTACGGGTTTTAACAGACTGGGTGTTCCCGCAGTGGTGGGTCCTCATGGAGTGAAATACCGGAGGGCGTTCATGAGTCGCCCGGACAGGAAAGAAGATTGGACGCTGATAGACGCTACTGATGGTTCGAAGGTTTATGTCGAACCGGGACCGCAGGATTTACTCGTAGCTTGTGAAACGGTGGAGGAGGCGCTGCCGATGATGGCAAAACTATGCATCCGGCCTTCGGATACTGACCGCGGGCGTTCCATAAAGCTGACACACTATATAGACCTCAGCCTGAAGTATCTCAATATATATCCGCCGGACTGGCATCTGTTCGTGAGGGCGGCAAGCGACCTCCCAATTGCTATGCGGAACGAATTACTGAAGAAGCTGGAGGACGAACAAGGGTGGAAGATAGACTGGAAGATGAAGAAGATAGTAGAAGGGCCGATAAGGGCATACAACCCGTCGTTTAATCCGACTAATTTAGAAAGGCTGATAAGGAGGAAGAAATGAGGGGCGGTGATTGTATAGTTATGAAGATGCGGGAGGTGATAAGATGGGAATGGAAATACCGTTTGACGTGGCGAATGTCCCAGGTCCTGAAACAGGAAGGATAGCACCACCGGAAGTGATAGGGAGTTATATATCAAGTGCAAAGAAGCCCCTGCTCGTGGTTGGCTCGGAGCTACTATGGGCTGATTTCTTTTTGGATATAGCGATAGAAATAGGCAAAAAGGGGATTCCTATTGCTGCAACGGGACACAGCATAAAAGGATTCGTAGAAAAGGAGTACACGGAGAACGTGACTTATTACAACCTGCATGGACTCACCAATTGTTTACGTGACCCGAACTGGAAGGGTCTGGATGGCGGCGGGAATTACGATTTCGTGATATTCTATGGCATCCTCTATTATTACGCATCGCAGATGCTGTCGTGCATAAAGAATTTCGCAACTGAGCCGTTGATGCGTGCGGTTTCTATTGACCGGTATTATCATCCAAATGCGCGGATGAGTTTTACGAACATATCGCCGAGGATGGAAGCGGAATATAAGGATATGCTGCGGAAGTTGGTGGTAAGTATAAAGAGGTAGGCTAAAAATAAAACGAGAAAGAAAAGGAAAATGAGCGAAGGTCACTTGCCGTTGCAGTTGCATTCGCATTTGGAAGACGGGAAGAAATTGTATCGAAAAGCGGTTGAGGAGTTTGAGATAGCGAGGGAGAAGAACGACCGTGTTTTTCTGTGCGATGCCTGTGCAAAAGGTTGGCTCTCCGCAATAGAAGCCACTTACGCACTGTTGCTCAAAAAGGGAGTTAAGGAAGAGGAGTTGAACAGAACAGATTGGGGAAGGAGATACATGGTGCACAGGTATGCAGAGAAGGAGCTTAAGTGGCTATATTTCTCGCTGCGCGATAACCTGCATATTGAGTGCTACTATGAGCGGGCATTGGATTTCGATGAGGTTCTGATACATCTGGACGACCTTAAATATTTCATTGATAAGGTTGAGGAGTTAGAGGAGGCAGAGAGATGAAACGTAAGGGGAACATAATGGATTTGGAAAGGGAAGTGATATATAATGGATTGTGCTGCTACTGCGGGTCCTGTGGTGCGTTTTGTAAAGAATACATAACCTACGAGAACGAGATACCGGTAACGAAGGAGAAATGCCATGAGATATATGGTGCTTGCTATGATTTCTGCCCACGGACGACCTTCGCTCCTTTTGAGGTAGAGCGAGCGGTATTTGGCGGGATAAGAACTGATAATCTGTTGGGGTACTACCAGGGTGACATAATAACCGCGAGAGCGACTGATGAAGCGGTAAGAGAGCACGCACAGGACGGTGGTGTTGTATCTGCATTGCTTGTGAACTTACTTGAGCAGGGCGAGATAGACGCTGCGGTGGTGTCGAAGACGGCAGAAAATTGGACGCCCGAACCTTTCGTGGCGACAAAAAAGGAGGATGTATTAGCTGCGGCTGGCTCGAAATACACGCAGTGCCCTTCTGTATTAGGCGTTGGCGACGCGCTTGAGCAGGGTTACAAGAACGTTGCACTCGTTGGGCTACCGTGCCATATACAGGGAATGCGCAAGGTACAAATGTCAACAGGGTTTGACGTCGGTGCGGACCGCGTGAAGTTACTGATTGGGCTTCTCTGCTCTGAAACTTTTGACATGCACTCACTCGAAAATAAGCTCGTGGAGCTGGGCACGAGCATAGAAGAGGTAGAGAAATTCAACATAAAAAAGGGCAGTTTTATCGTTCATACGAAGGCGGGGGAGGAACTAAAGACGCCGATAAAGCTAATGCGTGACTGCATGCGCGAAGCGTGCAACTATTGCTATGATTTCGCAGCCGAGTTCGCTGACCTCTCGGTTGGTTCGATAGGTTCCGAACTTGGGTGGTCAACCGTGATAACGAGAAGCAAAGTGGGTGAGGAAATAGTGAAGAAAGCGAAAGCTGCAGGAGCGATAGAAACGAAGAAGCTTTCGGAAGAACAGGTGAAAGAAGTGCGGAGACTTGCTTCGTTTAAGAAACGGAGGAACTTAAAGAATATCTACGATAAATGTGAGCCCGTCGAAATACTGAATATGGAAGTAGAACTCGAGATGCTGGAAAAGTTCTTGAACGTGGAATAAAAATTTACAGCATCCGTGGGCTTTTGAAATACCCTTTCTCTTTCTTAGGTGCATTCCGCAGCACTTCCGACTGGCTTAAACCCCCCTTCGGTTCGTCTATCAACGGTTCAAAGAAACTTTTTAGATTTGTTTTTCTTTTCCGAAAAGGGTTTAAAAGTCCTTCTCTGCCTTAGCCGTTGTCCTCCAGAAGTGTATAATGCCTTTATCGCCTACAATGCTCTTTAAACAATTAAGAACGAAATTCTCTGCTAATGCTCCTTTATCTACTCTGAGTTCGAGGTCGGAAAAATTATTTATTAAATAATTCTTGAACCCGAAATCAACGAAATAAACCTTTGGGTTCTTTCTTAGCTCCGTGACCAGATTCCTATGGTATGGTCTAAGTAAATCTATTACATATGTTTGTTGTAAAATATCAAGGATGCGAACAACCTCTTTATAATACGTATTGGAGTTCAAGCATGTCTTTATCTAAATATGTATTTACGATATTTTTGAGCACGATCAGCTTTTCCTCCTCGCTCTCGGATTTGATAACCTCCGGGTAGCCACCAAATCTTATGAATTCATTCAGGAATTTTAATAAATCATCAACAAAGATGTCCTCTTTTATTGGGAATTCCCTCTCCATCCCCATGAGAAGTTGTTTCATCATACTATTTCTCTCTTTTTAAATCCTCGCGAATCTCTTATCTCTTGCATTTAAAAACTCGTAGAAATTGAATGGGAGCAATTCAAAGGAGAACGATCTACCGGTTAAATAGGCTGCCGTTTCTCCCCGCAATTCAAGAGATGATGAGCTTGTAATTACGAATTTTGTGTTTTTTAGCGTGTCATAAAGCAGTTTTAATCTCTGACCATCTTCCTTTACGTAATGGAATTTATCTAAGAAGAGGTAATATCTCTCCCTATCAAAAATAAAACTATTTAAATTATTATTTTTACACCTTCTCCGATACCAACACTTGACCGCCTGGCACATGGACAACAGTAATCCTATCACCTTGAGAAAGCTGCCAACCTAAACCAAGCTCCAGTTCATCGCCACCTGTGAAATCCGCTTTCGATATTACTCCACTGTTCAGCGATGCCCAACCTTCGTAAATCGTACCGTTTAGCCTTACTTCCATATTTTCAAATATCGTGGCATTCACAAAATACGAAGGAGGAGAAGAGGGTGCAAAAGCATCTCTTACTTTATCTCCGCCCATATGGGCTAAGGTTATGTTTGATGCCCCTGCTTCTGCGTCTTCGATTAAAATGGAAACCGATAGCTTTTCCTTCGAGCTCCAGACTAAATCGTATGCGAAAGTCACGACTCCCGCGGCAATTACTATGACCACGGCAATCATCAGCACCTCTCCAATTACCGAACTTACCGCTTTATCATCCTCCAACAGCTTCATCTTTTCTTTACTCCTCAAGACATAAATCTTGCAACTACAAACAAAACAATACAATACAAAACAATACAAAACAATAACAAAACTTATTTATTTATTTATTTAGAAGAGATAAAATCAATGGTTCCGCATCCATAAACGTACAGAAGAAAGCGAGGAAAAGATAAGGAACTACCTCTGGAGCAACGTGATAGAACGGATAATCTTCGTTGATTTGCCTTCCGAGTTCAGAATAAAGGATATGGACCTGTTGAAAACACTGGTAGAACTTGTAGCGAGAAATCCAGGGCTGAGAATAAAATAAAATAAAAAAACAAAAAAGATAAGAGGACTCGCTTATCTTCACCCTCTTATTCTTCCCCCCCTCTCACACCTTACACTTATTTTTATGTTTGCGTTTGCGCTTTGCTTTGCTTTGTGCCTTCGCTTTCGCCTACGCTACCGTCACTCTCTGCAATATGACCCCCGATGGAGTATAAACCACTGCAATTGTATCACCAGATGCAAGCGCACTACCTAAAGCAGCTGCGCTTACGTTGATTTCCAATTCGTCCCCAGGTGCAAAATCCGTAGCGCCCCAGTTTGTACTATTCCAAGTACCGTTTAAGCTTGCGTTACCTATTGTGCAAGGTTTACCGTTAGCTCGCACGTCTATATTTCTCCAAGCTCCTTCACTCGTAAACGCATCAGTTATTATATCTCCACCTCGGTGAACCGAACCACAGTTACGTTTATTTCACCTCTTCGTGCATTTTCAATAACTATGGAAGAACTCGGCGCTTTTGTCACACCACCGATGATGCCGTATGCGAACGCGGCAACGACCGCTGCTATTACGACCGTGATGGCAATCATCAGAATAACACCGATAACAGCCGAAACCCCTCGCTCGTCATTCCTTAATGTTTTTCCGTCCACCCCTCCTCTTCTTTTCTTTGCTAAACAAAGATTTGTTTTTGTTTTTCTTTTTGTTTTCATTTTTTTTCGTTTCATCTTCTATTCCTTTGGGTATGCGTAGATTAACATGGTCATCATTAAATCCGGGTGCCTCTCTTCTGCTTTCTCAATCGCTTCCTCTCCGGAGCTTTTATTACCTATTAAACGATGGGGGTGAGAATTGAGGAAGGGAAGCCTCTTGAGACATCGTTTTCCAGAGTGTATATCTCGGTTCTTGGTGCTTCGCCATAGATGCAGAGCGCGCCGGAGTACATCTTTATTTTGAAAAAAGAGCCTACGAAGTGGTCTAAATCGCCGATGGTCTTTCCTTCTTTAACAACAGCTAAAAAGGCATCGCCTCTCCACGAACTTATTATGAGCTCGATCTCTTTTCTCTCTTCTTCTATTTTATCGAGATCGAAGAACCACAATACGGTTTTATTTTTATCATCCATCTCTCGCCTCGTGTCATTCATGTGTGGTATGTCAACACCTTTGATATTGGAGTGAAAAGAGTCGTGAGTGAAGGGGAAGATTTTGTCGCGCAACAAGTCAAAGGTAACGCCATCACTGAGGATAACGTCCCTGCCGAGGTTTAAGAAGTTTATGATTGTGGCATAGATTAACCATTGATGCTCCCACATAACGCAATTGCCTGTTTCGAAGAGAGTAAGGCTTCCTTTTTCATAGCCTCCAGTCACTTCATCTAAACTTTCCATGCCGGTAGAGACCCTTCTTTCGCTGAGGTCTGGGATGGGGTCGGAGATAGCGGGGTTAAGAGAGCCAGATTCAAAGTTTTTGAAGTATTTAAATATACCTTCGTTGAGTGTGTAGAGATACCGTGGCTGTTTTATCTTAGCGCCTCGCAGTTTGCCCAAGGTTAATTCCCTGACCCTTCTCTCTTCTTCTGTTCTATGCTCTGTGAAGATGACGCCATCAACGAGGTAATCGAGGGGACGCTGTTCAGTATATTCAGCGATAAAAATGACTTTAAGCTTGGCTTTCCTTGCGAAATCGCACATGTTATGCTCAAGCCGCTCACGGTCCTCGGGTTTGTAGAAGCCGGTATGAGAGACGACAGCGTCCCAGGAATCAATGACAACGATAGGATTCTCGAGTTTTTCGGTTCTTGTATAAACAGCTTTCAGGAACTCCGGGACATCGGTATATTTGAGAGGTTTTATGCCACTCGTGCCTATAGCAGAAGGACCCATTCCGGCTGATTTCGTGGGTCGCTCTGACTGTGTAGCATCCACGATGTTTTGAGCCGGGATCTCATCACATATCCAGGGGAACAGTTCATAGATCATATCAGGGTCGATGCGAGTGGATAGATAGATGCCATTGCCTCTTGTGCATATCTCTTTGAGAAGGGTGAGAGCGAGGATGGACTTACCGGTGCCGGGCTCGCCTTTAATCAATATGGTCTTCCCATTTTCGTCCTCGAAGAATTTACGTATCTCCGGAGGGATGAACGAATTTTGCATTTTACTTTACTTCACCTCCGCTTCCCTTTCCCAGTACTTGCGGTCATATAAACCAGCAATAATACTTACCGTGGCTAATTCAATATAATGTGCATTTGCGATTTTTTCTAAAGAATCCTTTCCTATTGGCTATGAAG
>JAGXOR010000259.1 GCA_023659785.1 Methanomicrobia archaeon LH_S13 | reverse complement strand
GAAGTAGATAATCAGACATGTATAGTTCTCGACGCAACGGCTGGGAAATATGGGTATCCCGGATATGATGCAAAATCGGAAGGAGAAAAGACAGCCATAGATCCAATAACAAAAGACTATTTTTATCTCAAATAAAATTTTGCATTTTTCAATTTGCACTTTGCTTTTTACATTTAATCACTCAAAATCCACAGGATATTGAGTAATTACACCTCACCTTTCCACTTCAGTGCTCTCAAATAAATAAGAACCTACGCATACCATTCCAATAGAAAATGCAGAAGCCACAATAAAATCGAGCAATACAGAAAATTCTGAAGCCCCTGCACCGAGCAAAACACCCCTTAATCCATCCACGCCATACGTTAACGGATTAGCATAACAAACAGGGATAATCCAGGAGGGTAATGCTTTTACCGGGAACAAAGCACCGGAGAGTAAAAATATAGGGAACATAACGAAGTTTACTATCAATGAAAACCCTTGCATGTCTCGCATCCGCGAAGCGAAGATCAAGCCCAACCCGATAAAAGTAAATGAAATCAAACACATGAACATTACCGCAAGGATAACAGGAATCATACCTGTGATTTTAAAGCCCAGCAAAGGCAAAGTGCTCAGCGCTAAGATTAAAATCCCTTGCATTACGGAAACGGTACTGCCTCCTGCTATTCTTCCCAGGACGATAGAAAGTCTCGATACCGGTGCCACCATCACCTCCTTAAGAAATCCAAACTCCTTGTCCCAGAGAACGGAAATGCCCGCGAACATCGAACTGAAAAGCATGGTCATCCCTATTATCCCGGGTGTGAGAAACTCGATATAATTCATATCCTCTGGTATTCCCGGTATAACTGCGTGCTCAAAACCCAATCCGAGAAATGCGAGGAAGAATACAGGCATCCCTAACGCACCAACAACTCTGCTCTTTGCCCTCCACATCCCTTTCATCTCCCTGAGCCACAGCACGTAGATCGCCTGAAAACTTAGTGCCATTTTCTCCTTCTACTATCATCAATTGTTTCAATCCCAAAAACCCCGGACAAAATTCATTTCCGGTTTTA
>JAGXOR010000258.1 GCA_023659785.1 Methanomicrobia archaeon LH_S13 | reverse complement strand
GAAGCCGGGTAATGATCACTTAGGTGGACTTAAGACCGCTTATTTGTGAACCCCATCGCGGGCACTAATACAGTGGTAATCAGTATTGCTATTACAGTCAGTGCGGATAATTTCTCCATTTTCATTCTATCACCTCCTCCAATACGTTTTCTTCTTCATACCTGTCCTGCTCACCATCACAGCAACCATTCAGGTAGCACGGCGATGCTTCACACCCATCCCAGCATGCATCCCATGTTGCGGATACGAACCCATACGAGCCAGCGGGTGCATCTTCAGGCACTGTCCAATCGAGATGCGCAGTGTATGTATCGCAGTAGGTATCATCCGGATACTTCGCAGCACCACCCACGTAGCCGTCGGTGCACCGTCGTTTCTTACCTCTATCTCAAACGTTATGTCATCGCCGGGATGAACCTCAGCAGCATCTAGCGTTAAAAACCGTTATCGTTCTTTCATACGTTCCACCTTTAAATGCATCTTCTATCGTGATACTTGCAGGCGATATACCCAAACCAATTTCTGCGCTTGCAACAGGGCACAGAATCATAAGTGCCGTGATTATTACGGCTATTTCTATTTGCTTTGACTTCTGCTTCATTTTTATCTTTTTTGTTTATTATTTTCCTCTAAAAAAAGAAAAAAAGAGGGAAAAATTTTATTTGTGTCTCTTTTATGTTGTCTCGTTTAGATTTACTCTGCCGATATCGTTAAGGAACCCTCATAAATGCCTGAAGATGTTCCGGCTGGTATGTCTAATCGATAGGCTGTATCATTCGAGTTGTCGCATCCAAGGTTTTTATCCCATGTGTGCTTTGGCTTTACAACATTCCAGTCAGGAGTAGCAGTCCCTACAGTTGCCTCCATGTTGTCTCCGGTAATGGTGTCAGAAGTTTTTGTTAAGTCGCTTGCCTCTACTCCAACGTCAGTTAGAATGTTGCCCACACTTGTAACCGTGGCATTTACTGCAGTGTCATTCATATACGCAGTGCCAGGATTGTCGGTGGTACTAGCATTGCCACTGAATGTCACTTTACTGAAGTTTAGGTTCAACCCCTTATATTCTCC
>JAGXOR010000257.1 GCA_023659785.1 Methanomicrobia archaeon LH_S13 | reverse complement strand
CTTTTGCTTTCCTCTCTGCTTTTTCTATCATCTCTCTCTTCTTTTCTTGTCTTATTGTTGTGATTCCTTGCTTATATAAATAATCTCCGGTATGGTCTGTTTAGGGTGGGGTCTTATCGAGTGAGAGATTCTCACAAGCCTCTTTTTCGGTCCGGGAACGCTTCCTTTTAGCAAGATATAACCCTTTCTCACCATGCCGTACTTCATGAAGCCACCTTTTGGTGTTATCTCTTCTCCATTCTCTCCTATTTTAAACACTCGCTTATTATACTCTGTCCGCTGTTGATACCCGGTCTGTCCAAGCTGGGGTATTTTCCATCTCACTCGTCGAGGTGTCCAGGCGCCAATAGAACCAACATGGCGACCTCTTCCTGACCTCCGTGCTTTTGCATCCTGTATCATAACACCCCACCGTTTCACAGGTCCTTGCGTGCCTTTCCCCCTTGTTACGGCAGTAACATCTACAAAATCTCCCTCCTCAAATACATCTCCTGCTCTTATCTCCTTTCCAAACACTTCTCGCGCATATTCAATGTCTTTTTCTATTTCTCCACTCATCTTTATCTCCATCAGTTCATGCTTCTTCTTTGGTACCCCGCTTACAATATCCAGTAACGTAGAAAGTATCATACTCATGCTCAAATCGTCGAACGCATGGACATCCGAACTTTTGATTATATCTGCTATTTTATCCAGACCTGACCTGATAAAGAGAGTTGTGCTGGCGGTGCATTCACACAGGTTGCAGCCAAAAGGTCCAAATCCGTTGTCTGGAAGGATGACATCGGCAGAGAGCTGGGGTACTGGCAGGGCAGCCGCAAGAGTTCCTCGTATAAAAACAGGCAACAGGGCAGCACGTGCTCCACAAACAGTCGGCGGGAGGAGAGCACATCCTCCAAAAACTGATAAAGTTTTGAAGCTGAAAATAAACAAAAAAGAAAGGAGGAAAGCGATAAGGTCTGCTATCGCGGCTACCATAGACCACGACCTCGTAAGAAGTAGAGGGCATAAGTTCGGCGATGCGGTGGAGCTACCGGTAGTAGTGGAAGATTCGCTCGTAAGCATGGGAAAGACCGCAGAGGTGGAGGAA
>JAGXOR010000256.1 GCA_023659785.1 Methanomicrobia archaeon LH_S13 | reverse complement strand
TTTATCCTATAAAAGCTTACCTATAATTTAACCGATAAACTATTTAAGTTGAAAATGACAACGGAAGCATGCCATGTCAATGCTAACAGAAGGGGAAGGGAAAGAGGGATTAAAGCTTGCAAGAGCAGCAATAGAGAAATATTTGAGTGAGAACACCAAAATAAAAGCTGGAGCAGACTTGCCTGCAATCTTCGAAGAAGAAAGGGGTGTTTTTGTCACGCTGAATAAATACGGTGATCTACGTGGCTGCACCGGCTATCCCTACCCCATATTTAAGGTAAAGAATGCGGTTATAGATACAGCGATATCTGCAGCGGTTGGCGACCCACGATTTCCGCCTGTAACGAGAGGGGAATTTGAGGAAGTGACCATTGAGCTCACGATACTCACCACGCCACAGGTCTTAAAAGTTAAGCCAAAGGAGTTGCCTAAGTACGTAGAGATAGGCAGACACGGATTAATTGTAAAGAAAGGGCTATATCAAGGGCTTTTGCTTCCTCAGGTTGCTACGGAGTATAATTGGTCAGCGGAGGAGTTTCTATGCCAGACATGCTGGAAAGCAGGTTTGCCACAGGACGCATGGCTGGAGGAAGACACAGAGGTCAGTACGTTTGAGGGCCAGATATTCAAGGAGGAGGAACGATGATACAAATAGATCGATATAAATGTGGCTACTGTGGTGCATGCGTTTCGGTCTGTCCCAGCGATGCAATCGAGTTGGTGGGGACATGGATAAGAATAGATGAGGGGAAATGCAATCCGTGTAAAGTTTGTGTGAATATCTGTCCCGTGGGTGCATTGGAGCAGGAACCATAGTTGAACAGAGAGTGAGTGAGAGTGAAAAAGTTCTTATAAAAAGGCTATGTGTTTCTTTAGAAAGAAAGTGTCTTTGGAGAAGAAGGCGGGTGTGGTGGTATTATGGTTGAACAAAAAAAAGAAAAATATAAAATTATCGCAATGGCAATCCTCTTAGGTATTTGCTTTCTCACGTATTATGTTTATAGCGAGGCTGAAGATCACGCGCATCAATAAGAAGATACGCCGCACCGCCACCAAATGGGCTGGATTCAATCTCATGCTCTACGTCCTCT
>JAGXOR010000255.1 GCA_023659785.1 Methanomicrobia archaeon LH_S13 | reverse complement strand
GAAGCCGGGTAATGATCACTTAGGTGGACTTAAGACCGCTTATTTGTGAACCCCACCATCCTGTCTATCTCGCCTGCTAAATCTATTTCCTTGCATACCCTGGCTACGATGCCAAGGTGGTCCATGTTTTTACTGCTATACTCTACTGAGCTTGTTGGCTCATTTACATATGATGGTGTAATCGGGACATACAAACGAGTGGTCATACATCCAATGGAGAAACCGTTTATTCAATCGGGCAAGGAATTCCCGGTATTTGAGCTCGATGATATTACTTTTGGTGTCCTGATATGTTTTGAAATCGCGCGCCATTGACGATCAACTGTTTTTAGTTGGCGTAAATAGATGTGGAAAGATAGGAAATGAGCAGTATCTTGGGAAAAGTATCCGATTTCGGGTTCTGGCAATTCTCTACAAATATCATCTCCTTGTCACCTATCTTCCTCTCCTCAACCAATCCAGCATTTCCAAGGTCTCCTGGTCTGATCTCCTCCAGCATTCTTTCTTCCTCATCCAGGAATGCTTTCATCTGGTCCGGCGAGGTAATCTCTATCTTCGCATCCTCGACAAGTTTTGGTATTCCTGTGTGCGCTCTCTCCTTTCTCTGCTATCACTCTTACTGACTCCACTGCAAGCTCGGTCAGCAGCTCTCTTGCAACTTTTATACATTTAGATATCTTTAAACTCTGATTTGCTAATAGAAGGGAGGTATAAAAGGGATGGCGAAGAAGAAGGAAAAGAAGAAATGAAGGGCTGGATTATTTGTAAGGAAAAAAATATGAACGTCTAGAGAACAGGCGTTTTAAAAAAGTGGCTCAGGAAGAAGGGATTGAGTTTGAGCTCCTCGATCCAAATGAGTTTGACATAATTGCAACAAAAGGAGGTAGGAAGAGTCTTATCTATCAAGGACAGGAAGTTTCTCTTCCAGAGTTCGTGCTTCCTCGTATGGGCTCTTGGACCACTTATTTTGGACTCGTCGTGATCCGCCAATTAGAACGTTTCTTAGAACCATCTAAAAAATAAGAGGTTTATACATGAAAAATATGAACTTTTTGTCCATTTTTCTATTATTTGATAGTATTAGATGTGGTGG
>JAGXOR010000254.1 GCA_023659785.1 Methanomicrobia archaeon LH_S13 | reverse complement strand
TTTCCTATGGGAATAAGGGTTATATACACTTTTCTGCGAAATTAGGACACGACCTCAGGTAGGAAGATGACCGACTTCAGTTTCAAAAAAGTGTTGAGATTTTCAGTGCTTTCTTCTTAACCCAACTATCAGAACTTATCCATGGAACAAAAGCGAAATTTATCGCGTTTTTCCAGAAAGTCGCTAGTGCCATCGCCTGTAACTGCCTGAAATCCCCGCCTCGTGCAACGGCGTGAGTGCAACCCGTAGAATGCGCGTTCATAGCGGGAGCTATGTCGGAAAACGCCGAATTAAAGTGCTATTTTTCTATTTTTGCCCGTTTATGGTCTGTTAAAAAAGGGGGGGGGTACTCGTTTCTCATCCATTGGATGTGAAAAAAATATAAAAATGTGATTGTTTAAGATTGAAAGTTATATGCTCTCGGCGTGTTAGCATCGCCAACTTTGGTTTTGTGCTGTCTTTAAGTTTACGGGAATGGCTTATACTAATCTTGATTGTGCTGAACTGAAATTGTGGGATTTCGATACCATCAGTGTAGGAGCTAAAACAGATGACTCCAGCAATCCAAAACTCAAACCCATCATAGTGACTTTCACAGGAACAATAGCATTTATTGGATTGATCGCACCTCACATAGCATACGTGACGGTAGGGAGGGATAACAGATTTTAGCTCCCAGCATCTGCTCTTCTTGGCGCTTTATTAGTTGTTGGGGCAGACATCGTGTCAAGGATGATTATATCACCTGTTATTCTCCCTATAGGTGTAATAACGAGCCTAATTGGAGTCACATTATTCATTTATTTCTTAATAAAAAACATAAATTCGTACATCCTAAAGATGAAATAAAGGGAAAAGATATGAAAAACGAAGGAGGATTGTGAAAGCAAAAGAAGAAGGATAAGAAACTATGACACACCATATTAGAAGGAACCCGCGTATAGGAGGAGTGCTTATAAGGGGAGAAAAAGGAACTGCAAAATCCACTGCTGTTCGTGCACTTGCAGAACTCCTTCCGGAGATAGAGATGGTAAAGGGTTGTCCTTTCAATTGCAACCCTTATGACGAGGGGGAGATGTGCGACCTGTGCTATTC
>JAGXOR010000253.1 GCA_023659785.1 Methanomicrobia archaeon LH_S13 | reverse complement strand
ATTTTACCTTTCTTAAAGTATCTTCGTATTGTTCAAGTTCATAGTATTTGAAGAAGCCACCAGCTTTGTTTTGATTGTATTTTTCTTTGACATCTTTTTCTTTTGAAATTCCTGATTTACTATAAACCAAAACCTTTTTCATTCTTGGTAAAATTACATCATAAAAATGTTTACCCATTTCTATGCCAATCCACTTTCTACCAAGTTTATGGGCTACTGCGGTTGTGGTGCCGCTACCCAAGAAATAATCCATCACTAAATCATTTTTATTAGAAGTGGATTCTATGACGCGCTTGAGGAGGATTTCGGAGTTTTCGGTGGGGAAGTTCCAATTAAAAGAATAACCATAAAAACCAGTCCAGTCATCTGTCAAAAAAATTTCTTGTGGTTTTAACATTTGAGGATTACCTGTTTTGCTAAATCTTATTCTACCTTGTCTTTCCAATTCGTTAACGATCCCTTGAGAAGGGAAACGCCTACCTTCTCTTGGTAGAATCTCCTTCCTTAAAATTATCCTTGCTCTAGAAATAGGGTTTCCATTTTCGTCATATCGTATATTTTCTGGAGAAAAATACTTAACCATATCTGTAGGAATAACATCCCATTTTTCGCCTTCCATATCAATAGAACGCCATTCTTCTTTGCCTCTCTCTTCAGTGATATGATAAAAATAAGCAATATCCATCTTCTTAGAGTAGAAAAAGATAGAATCATGCCAAGATGGAAATTTATTCCCTTCTGTTTTCATGCGAACAGATTTGTTAATCACTACTTCATTCCTAAAATTCTCCTCTCCAAGAATCTCATTCATCAAAAGTCGGACGAGCATATTTCCGTTGTAATCACATCTTACAAAAATACTTCCCTTAGGATTTAAGGTGTCCCTTGCTATTTGTAATCTATTTTCAAGTAATGTTACCCAACTTGCATCTTTGTATTTTACAGAGTAAAAATAATCTGCATCCTGCTCTTTATTAAATGGCGGATCAATATAAATTGTCTGCACCTTTTCTTTAAACTTTGGCAAAATGGTATTCAGTGCTTGATAATTCTCACTCTTAATAAGCCAGCCGTCTAAAGCATTATCCAAACCTG
>JAGXOR010000252.1 GCA_023659785.1 Methanomicrobia archaeon LH_S13 | reverse complement strand
GAAGTGCAAAGGGAGTAATCATAAACGCAGATTGTAACGGTGGGTACAACATAATTTTTTAAAGTCCCACCTTCAGAGTAACAATCTCAAAGGGTTTCATCTTCAACTTTATTCTTTCACCCTCACTTTTCAACTCCGTCTTCACTCCTTCGTCCCGCGTAAAGAAAAGCTTTACCAAAAGAACTGCGATAGCATTTTTCCGTAAAAGCTTTCTTTCTTAGCACAGGTTCTTTCTTTAGAAAGAAAGTGTTCAAAAAACTGTTTTCAAACCATCCAAAATATTTTGCACACTTATGCCCAACTCATGCCACACGACATAAGCTCCGATAAACGTTCCTACAATGCTTCCTATATTCGCCAACGCCACTACAAGAATGACTTTAAACAGCCGGTTTCTCATCAATTCTCGCAGCGAGTCCACCCGCATCATTCCCTTTACATCTTTCACTGTTGGTTTTCGAAAATGAGCTTCTACCAAGCCCGCAAACCAACCCGCCGCCAAAAAAAGATTCAAAGAAGTAAGCCATGCCACAGAAAAAGCAGTAAGTGCTGAAAGCGGATGACCCCTTGCGATGACAACACCTACCGCAGACAAAACACCGTTTATTGCCACCCAATAAAAAAACGCTCTAACAAGAACATCAAAAGGTATATCAGAGAAAATGACCGCTAAAAGGATAATCAAGAAAGCTACGCCCAATCCCACCCTCAACAAATTTTTGATATTTATTCCAAATCTTCTCTTAGGAAGCGAGCATAACCCCTCCTTAGAAGGTATCAACTCCGGATGCCCAAGAAGGTTCTTTATCCCTGCTACATGCCCGGCGCCAACTACCGCAACTATTTTTCTTAGCGAAGCATTTTGATCAAACTTTCTTACAGTTTGCTGCGAAGCGTTTTTGGTCAAACTTTTGTTAAAAGTTTGCTGCGAAGCATTTTGATCAAACTTTCTTAAAGTTTGAGTTTGGAGCTCCATCAAACTCCCTGCAATATAAGCATCTCTTTCATCTAAAAGAGCTGTTGCTGCACCAGGTGAAAACTCCTTTAGTTCTTCCATCAATTGCGTAACTACATCGTCATCCGTTATCCGGTCCAGCTCTATGTACT
>JAGXOR010000251.1 GCA_023659785.1 Methanomicrobia archaeon LH_S13 | reverse complement strand
CTATCAAATAATAGAAAAATGGACAAAAAGTTCATATTTTGTCATCATATTATTATTTTCGCTGTCCTCACGAAGTTCAAACAGGTGTGTTGAGACGTCTTCAACCGAAAGCGTGGTCGTGCCTTCCACATTAAAGACAATCCCACTTTCTGTTTGCGGCATGGGTATGGTTACAAAACCCTCAGTGGCATTGTAGTAGTATTCATCGAAGATGACCTCGATTGGAATAGCGTATGCACCATTTGGGATTTCATCCTCTACCTTAAGCCTGATTGAAACCTCTTTTGAGCACCACGCGTTGAGTGAAGAAATTATCAATCTTATATCTGTAAAGTTATGTTATAAAACATGGAACCAATACGAAAGACACTGCTCGCTATTTGTGTACTCTTACTTTTGATTGGCATAGGAACAGAGGGGTTTATGTATCTCGAAGGACTTTCGCAGCTCGATGCGTTCTACTTGACTGTCGTCACATTTACAGGCGTATAACTTTTGGATGGTAGGCACAGCCCCTTCTAAACGAAATCGGTCTCAATCAGCATTTCTTGTAAAAAAGCGCTTTTTCGCTCATATATTTCTTTCCTCTCCTCAATGATAGCATCTACCGGCGCCATTCCAGAACAAATTTCATTTGATATGAATTGCCATTCCCTCAGATTTCTTAGTGCCGTTAGCATAGAATCTCCCGGGGTATCAAACTCTTTGCGTTTCACTTTACGAGTTAAATACTGCAAGAAATCAAGAAGTAACTCCCTTTCTATTTTTCCGCCACCTGCCCATGCCCATACTAATTTCTGTGGTAAATCACTCCATAATTCTGAAGGAGTGTCTTTCCATTCCATATCCTTATGCCTTCTTTCTCGTCTTCGTACAGGCTAAACAGCTTTTTAAACTCGGAATCCATGCTTTCTCTCATCTTTGGATTGAAAATGTTCAAAACGCCACCCGTTTTTAAATACACCGCCTTGTATACAAATTCCTTTTCACTCAATAGCAGCATCCGTCGATAATATTTGAAAGTAGACGCTTTCTTTATGATCGGGAAAGCGTTGAAATAGGTAAACAACTGTCAGGTGGGCGTATTCCTGGGATACGCATTCCATAGCTATCGGACGCT
>JAGXOR010000250.1 GCA_023659785.1 Methanomicrobia archaeon LH_S13 | reverse complement strand
TAGTATCATAAAGCATAAAGATAAACATTTCGGTACATTTCAGTTAACTATATAATCTTCAACTTAAAAAGTCAGCGGGTTTTGTCTTTATTACGCCACCTATTCCTTTGGTTCGCGTAGATACGAAAAGAAAAAGCTTCAGCAAATAAAAGTGCCGCGATTAAGTTTGGCATAGATACGCATCTCATCAAAGGAGAAAACGATACGCAAAAGAACATCGAAAATCTAATGTCGGATAATGCTAATTAACAAAAAGGAGATGGACGAGTGAGAAACTCTTGGATAAAAACTTGTTGCAGGAAATAGGGAAATTGCAAGGTTGTGTTGTACAGTTGATACTGAATTTTCGATGGTGCGGAACGGTTAGATGTAGTCAGGGGGAGACTGCCTGAGTCCCTTCCAACATACGTCTTTGAGGTTCAGGTAGGTGGTGACCTCTATCACGCCTTAGGAAAATTAAAGCATGATCATGACATCTGGAACAGTCGATTTTCCTTGTGGTATCATCGGATGAATTGGGTTCCGTAAATCAGTTGCTCTCAGGGACATTTCATGAGATACAAGCCGTGCTCAGGTTTATTGAGATAGATTCCGTAAAAAAGAAAGCAAATAGAGCAGTAAGAAAATGAGGAAATGGTACGAAGTGGGATTTTACTTTACTTTAGAAAGAAAATAAGGAAGGGATAGGCTAAGATTGATCCAGGATAGCTGTATAGTAGCGTCCTATTCTTTTATCCATTCCATAGCTACAAGTTTAGGCATGTCTATCTATGAAGAAGTATCACAAATATTAGTGGAAGATAGTTGTGAAGAGTGCTTTAGAAAATACGATTTAGGCAGTGTTTTATCAGAAGAACAAAAATCTGTGATTGACAACATAATCCGGAAATTACGGAATGGAGAAAGGCCACCCAATTATGAAAAAGATATGGGGTTATTTTAAATGCTTCTTCAAAAGAGGGTAAACAGCAAAAAGGAGGAAGTGCGAAGATAATATTTGGGAGATGCGCGCGAGAGGGAATTCAGAAGTACAATAAGGCGTGTTTAAGCAGGTTATGAGATTTAAATATTTTGTTTCAAACCTCTTCGTATGATGCTATCAAATCCGCATCGCACCGGGTGT
>JAGXOR010000024.1 GCA_023659785.1 Methanomicrobia archaeon LH_S13 | reverse complement strand
CCTGAAAATAACCATCCCTGCGGTTTGTATTTCTTCTGGTACTCCATTAGTGTTCTAATTGCCACATCCGAAAGCATCGTATACCGATCCTTCCTTCCCTTTGCACTTCTTATGTGAATAAGAAGATATAGTATTACACGAGAAATGTCCAGGGAAGCAGATGAAATAGTAGTGGTCCCGAGGAAGGAATTGGATGAAAAAAAAGAATTAATAAAATCCTTAGAGGCTAAAGGTCAGAAGATGAAATCTAACTTCTCAAGGTATAAAGAGCGAGTTGAAGATAGAGAGGAAGCAATACGAGGAAAAGCCTATGGTGAATTAGCCAAACGACTGCTCAGCGTTGTTGATACGCTTGACCGTGCAAAGAATAGCTATAAGACCGATAGTGGCTGTGAGGTTGTAGAAAAAATGGCGGAGGGAATGAGAAGTAACCTGGAAATTACCTTTAACCAGTTGCTGAACGCATTAGAGGTAACCTCAATCGCACCATCAGCCGGCGAGAGGTTCAATGACGAATTGCATACTGCGATTGAAACCACGCCAAATGATTTTCTCCCGGATAAGACCATTGTTTCTCTGGTAAGAAAGGGATACATGCTGGACGATGAGCTAATCAGACCTGCGGAGGTGGTTATTTCCAGAGGTGGTGAAGCAGGGGCAGAAGCCAAGTACAAGCCAGAAAGTATTTTATCTAAATTTTTTAGCGTGGTCGAGTCAAAGGTATTCAAGCGAAAGTTCAAGGAATTGGAAGAGAGAGAGCAGGAATTGAGCAAAAACGAGAAAATGCTCCAGACGATGGTTAAAGAACTTGATACACGCGAGGGAGAATTTAAAGAGAGGATAGAAGAATGGACGAAAAGAAAAGAGGCGGAGGAATCAAGGATTCACGAATTGGAGCAGCGCAAAGAGGTTCTGATTGCCGAGCTTGAAGGGTCGAAAAGACAATTACGCATCATTCATGAGAATTTGAATGCGCTGGATGCTAAAAAAGACAAAGTGGTTATTGAGAGCATTGCTTTGAATAGATATAATGAAGAGCTATTAGCAGAGAAAGAGAAACTGTCGAATGCGATAGGGGAACTGGAGAGAACAAAGGAATCGGTAAATGCAGACTTGAGAGAGATAGAAGAAAGAAAAGCGAGGAGTATTGAAGAATTATTTAAGGTCGAAGAAGAACTGCAAAAGACAAAGGAATTGTTAAATGCTGAGCTAAAGGAGAATGAGGAAAGAGAAGAAGGAAAAGGCAAAGAGCTGTCCTTTACGGAGTTTGAAATGCCTTGTTAGTATTGGGATAGGAGGCGATAGAAATGGAAAGAGAAGTAATCGGGATTGATTTTGGCACCACCAATTCAGGTGCAGCGTTTATCGAATTCGATGAGTCAACAATTATAGATAACAGTGAAGGTGAGCATGTGACTCCTTCGGTTGTGTATTTCAAAGAGGATGGGGACGTGGTAGTGGGAAGTGTGGCAAAGCGGAATATAATTGCAAATCCTGAGCGCACAGTAAAGTCAATAAAGAGATTTATGGGTACTGACCAGCAAGTGCAAATAGGAAATGAGTCATATCCGCCTGAGTATATAGGAGCACATATAATAAAAAAACTCGTCCAGGATGCTGAGAAGCGAGTGGGAGCTTCTTTTACCGATGCCATAATAACGGTACCCGCATATTTCATGGACCCGCAGCGGCAAGCGGTTAAGGATGCGGGTGAGATTGCGGGCTTGAACGTACTTGGAATATTGAACGAGCCAACGGCAGCCGCACTGGCTTTTGGGTTTGAGGAGGAGGAAGAGCGAAGGATTCTCGTCTATGACTTCGGAGGCGGCACGTTTGACGTTTCGGTTCTCACCATAGGAGGCGGGTTCTTCGACGTTGATGCAACGAGTGGCGATAACTACCTGGGTGGGGACGACATAGATGCACGAATCGAGGAGTTCATGCTGAATAAAATAAAAGAAAAGCATAAAATAGACCTGGAAAAGAAGCGCGAAGAAAATCGTGCTTTGCTTCAGTCGCTGAGAGAAGAAGCGGAGCGAGTAAAGATAGAATTGTCGAGCAAAGAAAGAGCAATGGTTAATTTGCCTTTCATCGGTAAGGGTAAACGAGGTGCGCCCGTTGCATTCCGCTACGAGCTTTCAAGGCGTGAATTCGCCGAATTGATTGCTGATTTTATTGAACGGACGAGGAAGCCGATGGAACAGGTGCTTGACGATGCTGCACTTCAGCCGGGGGACATTGACGATGTAATTCTGGTTGGTGGAACGACGTATATACCCGCGGTAAAGGAGTTTGTGCGTGACTTTTTTGGTAAAGAGCCGGAGCATAAAGTAAATCCAATAGAAGTAGTTGCACTCGGAGCGGCAGTTGCTACATTGAAGGAGGGCGTAAAGGAGAAAGAGACACAGAGAAAGATAAGGAGACCGGTAGAAATAAGCGACGTCATTTCTCGCTCCCTCGGTATTTTGACCTTCGAAGAGACTGTTCCAAAGATTATTACGAGGAATACGAAGATTCCCATCACGCAAACGAAGTTATATACAAATGCGGTGGATTACGCGGATGAGGGGGCAATCGCAGTTTACCAGGGAGAAAGCTTGTATCCAGAAGAGGAGGGTTTTTTGGGCGAGTTCTTGTTCGAAATAGAGCCGAAACCAGCGGGCGAGTCAAGAATTGACATCTCTTTTGGGGTGGGCGAGGAGTTTGGCATTTTGCACGTAACTGCGCACGACCACGACTCGGGGAACGAGCGAAGGGTAAAAATGGAGGCTGTTGGCAGGCTTACAAAGCAAAAGAAGAACAAGTGGATGAAGAAAATGCTGAAGATGCATGCGATAAAGGTAAGGGTTGTGAATGTGGAAACAGAAGATGTTCTCAGCTACTATCTCAATCCAAATGCGCGTATTGAAGATGTGAGAAAGGACCTGATGAGAAAAGGTATTTTAAGCGAAGGTATGGGCATTTTTTACAAGGATAATGAACTTGACGATGAGCGTCAGGTTAAAGATACAGGTATTAAGGATGGCTCAGGGCTGGAGTTAAGGCAAAGGGAGTGAAATAAATGGCAGAAGAGAAGAAGGCGTATGAGGAATGGATGGAGCTTTACACCTGCGACGACCTCTACTGGAAAGTTCCCACACGATACATGGACCGGTCGAGAGTAGGAGGGCAGGAAAAAAAGATGGAGAAGTTTGACCGGCTCTATCCTGGATGCGTAGATGACATATTCGAAGGTTTGCCGAGCTATTACTGCGTGCTTTGTGTGTCAAAGAACGATTCGCGGGAAGCGATTGAAAAAGCATATGAACGAAAGAAGAACTGCTCGGTTTATCCCGAAGAGGTGATTGAAAGAGCATACGAGATGCTGAGCGACAAGGAAAAGCGCTCTGCTTACGATGAGATTATACGCTTGTTCCATAAAATCCTGATGGCATTCACCGCGAGTGAGAAGCGAGAAATAATGGAGGACCACGATGACTGGCTAAGAAGGGAAAAAAAGAGTGCTACAATGGGGTATATCATGGAAAATCGTGATGCATGGCTTTACCTTTTCTCTCGTGGCGCACCCACATTTTATAAAATCCTGGGTGTGGACAGGGCGAAACTAAAAAACGGGGAAGAAGTAAAATGTAAAAAGAAGAACGTGGACCCCAGATTAGCAGAAGAGATTTGTAGAATACAAAATAATCCACAGCTAAGGTTTGAATATGATTTCATGCTTGACGAGCTGAGTAGAATTTTGGATACGAATCCAGTCGTGGATGAACCCTTACAGGGGCTACGGGGTCATGGGGCGTCCCAAAGAAGAAAAAAAGCGTTTTTGGAAGGCAAAGATGCGGCGTATTTAATGGTTCTCAAATATTATGATTATTTAGAGAAGTATGAAAAAATTAAGAGCAAGCATCAGGAGTGGGAGGAATACACGAGCGATAGAAATAAAACGTTTTATGACGTGTTAAACCTCGATGTGGCTTCGATTCCTCCGGATAGGCGAGAAGCAGAGACTGTTATCAGAAATGCATACAAAAATAAGAAGCGAACAGAAGAGGTTAATTTTGCATACAGCGTTTTAAAGAATTCCAGGCTGAGAGAGGACTACGACTGGCTGTTAAAACACGGGAAGTGGCTGAGTAAGATGCACGAATTGAATATAGAAGAAGCAGACGAGATGCAAATAAATGAGGTGATGGAAATTGCGGATGCGGTTGTCATGGATGTAAAGACAGGTGGAAAAGGATAAAGTATAACAATTTTAACAAAGAAATAAAACAATTTAGTATAACATAAATAGAAGAAGGGGAAAGGGCTCGTAGCTTAGTCTGGTTGGAGTGCTCGGCTGATAACCGAGAGGTCCGGAGTTCAAATCTCCGCGGGCCCATCAATAAAACCTTTAGGAAAAGTTTTATCAAAAACGCTTCGCAGAAAAGGAAATAAAGGAAAAAGTTTTCTTTAGAAAAGGAAGTTTAGGTAAAAAAGAAGGTGAATGAAAATGGGAATTGAGACAAGGGTAGTTTTAATCTCTCCGGACTCGGCGATAACACCAGAGCATGTGAAGAGTAAGATTTTATCCATGATTAACGAAAATGCGGGTATGGCGAGCTTCGACATCAGAGTAAAGGAGACGTGTTTTGGTGCATTGGTGGAAGGAGAAGAGAAAAAAGTAAGAGAGATAGTGGAAGAGGTAAGAAGGATGGATGAGAACGGCATTTTTTCAAAACCACGCGGTTTTCCAATTGGCGATCCAAGGATATGCAGAGCAACGAGAAAGGGCGGACCCAGACCCGGTTTTCACCAGTTGGAGCTTGAATACGGGCTGTTGCCGAAGGTAAGGGAAGCGTTGGATAAGTGCAGCCAATAGTCACATACTCTCTTTCGCCATCCCCATATAAATCGCTAAATCCCTTCTCGTTATGATTCCTACGACGTTTTCACTCATCTCCCTTTTCACGGCTAAAACATTTTTTTTGGCTCTCGTCATTCTTTTTAGCGCTTCCATTGCCTCTTTCTCCTCTAATATAATATCGCTGCTCTCACATGAGCTCATTATATTAGATACTCTTAAAATGTAACGTTGCTCTGCTGACAACTTTTTTATCTCATCAAACGTTACAAACCCTTTTAATTCGCCACTCTCATTCACCACTGCATATTCGGCTGTTTTCTCCTCAAGCATCTTATTCGCCAGTTCCACAATTGGCATATCCTCCAGCACGCTTGTTCTCTCGGTTCTCATGACATTCCCCACCTTTATTCCCTCCAAGGAAGCAAAAGTGATGGTTGCGGCTTCTTCTTCTGTTGCGAGTATGTATAGAAGAATAGCAATTCCAACAATCCAGATATTTCCAGGAACCATCTCACCCGTTAAAAGGAACAAAAAAGGGTCTGCAAAAATCCCCGATATTGCCAGTAAAACTGCAAATATTTTTCCTACCAACACCGCTCTCCTCGTTGCTTTTAGAGATGACATTCTTTTCGCAAGGAAAGCCCTTAAAACTCGACCGCCATCCATTGGAAATGCAGGTAATAAGTTGAATGTAGCTAATACTACGTTAAGAAAACCGAGGATAAACACTAAGATCTTAATCTGGTAAATGACAAAATTCAAGGGTCTTATGCTCCAAAGAGTGAGAAGAAATATGCCGCCGAGGGCAAAGCTCATCAAAGGTCCCGCAATTGCTATTCTCCATTCCTTGCTTGGATCCTTCGGTATATCCTCCATCATTGCTAAGCCACCGAAGAGGTGGAGAGTAATGCTGTGTATTTTCGTCCCGTATCTCAATGCAACGTAGGAATGGGACATCTCATGAAGTAATAAAGAGACGAAAAAAAGGAAAGCCGCTATGGAGGATAATGAATAGCGAAGGAAAGGAGACATTTCAAAATCACCTAAGCCTAGCGGCAGTGGAATAGGTTCCGTAGGCTCTTTTGCAGACAATAATGCAATTAAATTGTACATGGGTGAGTGGGGTTCTATACTTAAAGTAGTGCCCTGTGCAAATATCATTATGATTAGCGGTAAGATAAACAAAAAACTAAAATGCAGCCTTATCGGTATGCCAATGAGCTTACCCACTTGTATAGATGTTCGCATCTTTTCCTTTTTCTTTCTTTTCTTAATCCGTCAATTATATTTATATATATTTCCTCCTTTCATAAATAGCATTATGGAAATAGAAGTGTCTTCATTATATGGTCAGGATATGTACACGGATAGGGGTGTATATATCGGTAAGATAGAGGATGTGAGCGTGGACATAAAAGAGAAGAGAATATCGGGGCTGGCTGTGAAGAACATAAACCCAAACGCTTTCGATGTGGGCAAGAGAAAAGGCGTGATTATTCCCTACCGGTGGGTAACGGCAATTGGAGACATAGTGTTGATAAAGCACGTGAGGAGCAGGGTAGCGGAGAAAGAGAGAGAGAAAGGGAAAGAGGAGGAAAAAGGGGAGAGAGAAAGAGAAAAGTAACTGCATAGCGAAGTAAAGAAACCACGATATTTCACAAGAAACCTTTTCTTAGAAAGAAAAGCTTTACCAAAAGAACATTTCTGTTTTTCTTTGAGCACAGGTTTTCTTTTTGTAAAAAAAGAAAAAGTGTTGTGTAATCTGAGGGGTTAAAAAGGGATACGAAAAAGAGCCGGGGATGAAGAGTCAGAACTCAGAGAGAGTTAAAGATATGGGTAGAGGTAGGGAAATATACGCAGAGATAAAAGCTATTCCTCCTTTGGTCGTGCGTGCCGATGGAAGGAACTTCAAGCGTGTCTTAAGCGACAAATTCGAGAAACCCTATGACGAGCGATTTGCAAAGGGTATGGCGGAAGCGGTGAAAAACTTCTTCGTGAGCAGTGGCTTCGACCCCAAACTTGCTTATATCTTCTCTGACGAAATAACTTTTTTTTTGAGCATGTCCCTTTTGATGGTAGGATAGAGAAACTGGATTCTGTAATTGCAGGCTTTTTGGCAAGCGCTTTAAGCATCGTTCTGGGTTTCAAAGAGGCCATTGCGTTTGACGCAAGGGTAATCCCCGTGTGCAAAGAAGAAGATGTCCTGGAGTATCTTGCGCAGCGGCAGGCAGAAGCATGGCGAAATCACATCAATGCGTATGGGTATTACGGGTTGAGGGAAGAAGGGGTAAGTGAAAAGGATGCAGAGAAACGGTTGAGGGGGATGAAAGCGGGGGACGTGCACGAGATGCTTTTTCAGCTCGGGCTAAACCTGAATGAAACGCCGAAATGGCAAAGAAGGGGCATTTTAATTGCTAAGCAGATGTATGAAAAAGAAGGATACAATCTAAAAGCAGAGAAGAAAGTTACTGCTGCACGCTACAAAATAGTTCAGCTATGGGACCTGCCGCTATTCGGGTCAGAGGAAGGGCGAGATTTGATAAAACTTCTCTTGAACGAAAAGTTTTAATTTTGAGCAGAGCAGATATGTGGGCCCAAAGGGATTTGAACCCTTGACCGCCCGGTATCCCACAAAGAAACTTTTAGGAGGTGATAACTCATGGATTCCCTTGTTATGAGCCGGGCGCTCTAACCATACTAAGCTACGGGCCCCCTCTTGCTTATTATTACTTTTGATTCTTTTCCATATAAATATAGTCATTCCGAATATTATTAACCACAAGATTACACAGATTTTCACAAGAAACCTTTTCTTAGAAAGAAAAGCTTTACCAACAACTTTTTTACCTTCGGTAAAAACCTTGACTAAAAACATTCTTTTTGTTTTTCTTTTAGCACAGGTTTTCTTTTTGTGAAAAAGAAAAAGTGTTTTGTTAATCTCGTGATATCTCGTGGTTTATTAATTGCAATTTATTACTGGAATGACTATAGATTAGTTAGAGCACTTCATAAATCTGAACACCTTTTTCGTCATACACTTTTTTGACGAAATTTTCGGCTTCAAACTTCTGCAAACCTCTTTCCTGATATTGCATATGTTCAAGAGAGCCAACAAAAACATATTTCACATCATACTCATTGAGCTTTTTTAGCGCAAGTTCCATATCTTCTGTGCGGTAAATGGTATTCACGTCATTTATTCTGGGTTTGGTTATGTAGGTCTTGTAGCCCCAGGAGTACTCATGAAATACCCATCCCATGACCGTGGGCAAACCCGTGAGACTTGAAACACGGCTGTAGTAGGTATAATCAAAGCTCTGGTTCCAGGGAGCATTAGCTGGCACCGCTTCCAGAATTACCGGGCTGCCTTTTATGTTCTTCCCAATCCAACGTATTGCTAAATAATCACCCCGGGACTCGACCGATGCACCGTCTATTTGAATGCTCGGATATTTTAGATTTAGATATGCAGTTCCATCCAGTGTTGGGCTTGTTTCAAATCCTTTCAGCCACGTGTAGGTCCCAAGAACTGGATAGATTCCGGATGCAAAAATAAGGATGACCATGCATACAACAAAAACTTTTCTATACTTTCCTTTCAGATTTTTCATCACGTAGTAGATACAAAAAGCAGCCGCGATCATCCACATTACCCATACCTGATTGTAAAATTTGAATACTGAGTTCATCCGTTGAAATTCACCCCAGGCGAGATAATCCATGATATAAAAACCCTCACTGAAAAATAATATACTCGCACCACAGAGAATCAGGCACAAAATCAGGAAAACTTCACGGGGAACTACTGTGTTTGTGTTTTTTCTTATCTCACGAAAAAGGAACAGGAGCGAGAAAAGGATGACCGGAAGGATAAATGCAAGAACGGGATACAGAAATATTATCAAGAGGAGGACCAATAGCAGGAGGAGTAATAGCAAAGGAGACCGGGATAAAAATAATTTCTTCACCTGCAAATCCCGCCACTTCAGTGAGAGCGCGAAAAATGCTATTGCAACAAGTGGCAAGCCCTGAACAAGAAGAAATCCTGGTATCGGTGAAGGGTACGTAACTATGCCAATGCCTTTGGCTCCAATAGCTTTAAAGGTCAAGATGTATGGAAGATATAAAAATATGCTAATTGCAAGAGGCAAACTTGCGGATGAAATCGCGTATTTAAGCGATAATCCTCTTTTAAGCTGATATGCACCAATAACTAAAATGGATAATATGGCATAGCCAGGGTAGTCCCATGCACTGTTCGCATACAAAAACCCCAGAGAGATGCCAAAAACAAGCACGCTGAAGAAAGCTGTTGAGGTTTTATTGCCAAAGATTGACTTTGAATTGCAGATAAAAGCATAGAGAAGAGAGATTATCAGAACCTGAAAAGCCAAGCCAATCATATGCGGGTGAAAATCACCCCAGATAAAACTAAAAAACGGAAATTCCGTTATCGCCTGGTTTGAGTCAAAAAGCGCTCTTGTTGGACCCCAATAATAATAGTCCCATTTAGTTGCGATATAATGCAAAATAACGTCAGGGGATGTTAAAATCTGCTCGATGAGCATCTTAAAAAGATGAAGATTTCCTATAAAAGCGACAAGCAGAGTCGTGAGCAATCCATATCTCCGCTTACCTGTTAAATTACATCCAAGTCCATAGGTGATTGAAGTGGTGAGTGCCGCACATAGAGGCGTCAATAAGTTGAACGTTATATTGGTTGGTATGGCAGAGAGTTTTGTTAGTATAGAGCCCATCAAGTAGCCGAAATAGTAGTAATGTTGTAATGAATATCCGGAAAGCCAGGGGTCTGGTGGAGGAAGCAAAGAAGCACGATTTATCGCATTCAGGAATGCGGAACCCATGAATCTCTCTCCTGTGTACAGTGTCGTTGTCGGTCCACCCTCGATGAATGGATGATACATCTGTAACGCGATAAAGAAGAGAAAAGAAATGGCGAATACGAGGTCTATTTCAACAAACTTTAAAAAATCAAAACGCTTCGCAACAAACTTTTTAGAAAAGATTGACCAAAAATGCTGCGCATGCTTCGCGGTTTTAATGCTTATTTCCGGCTTCTTTTTTAGTGCTGCAATGGAGAGCAAAGCAATCGTAGAAAAAGCCATGATTATTGCCGTGATTCCGTAGCCTAATACGTGCGAAAACATCCAGGTAAAGAATGTAAGCATTGCTAAACCTGCTACCTTCGTCATGGCATAGCCCCTTTCCTTCGTGTTAGACGCTATTCTACTAATTAATGGGAATGCACAGAAGCCAATTGCCTCTACAAGAAGCAAAATCAGCAGTATTTCGTGCCACCATTGTATGTATGCATGGACAAGCATGGTTCTACCTATTTTTAAAATATTACAAGTTATGATAATCCACAATTTTTAATCTTGTAAACTCTCGTGGTTTATTAATTGCAATTTATTTATAAAGACATATTCCAAAAATTTTAAAATGGAGGTAACGAAAAATGTCTCACAAAAAAAGAAAGAGAAGCACCTACCACTGTTCTGATTATGGATTGCGAAGAACCGTTGCTTGGCGTGGAAGCTTTGGAAACTTTGGGTTTAAAAGTAAATCCAGAAACGTAGGAACTCGAGCCTACGAGGAGTTTCGTGCTCAGAGTGTAGCTAGGCTATAAATTTGTATGAGATGTAAGAAACCTGATTTTGGATTTTTTGATTTGCACTTTGCACTTTGCACTTTGCATTTACAATCAATCTTTCGCCAAAAGAATTTACTACCTCCGCTTAAACCTCTTCTCTATTTCCTTCTTGCTCATTCGTATCATCGTTGGTCTTCCATGCGGGCATGTATAAGGTATCTTTGCGCGCGTCAATCTCTCCACTATTTCCCGCATACCCTCGTAAGACATTTTCTCTCCTGCCTTTATACTCGCTCTGCAAGCCGCAGTGGCGAATAAAATCCTTATTCTATCCTCCTTTTTACCGCTTTCTTCCACTAACTCCTCTATCACCCCCATTATCTCCTCTTCTTCTATCAGACGATAAAAAACCACCGGTATCGCTCTTATAATATAACCATCATCGCCAAATCGCTCTATGTCAAACCCCATGTCTCCAAGTGCCTCCTCATTTTCGCGAAGCAAATAGAGCTGGTGTGGGTTGAGTTCAGGCACGTAAGGTTTTAAAAGTGCCTGCTTGTCTATTCGCTGCCCATATTTCTCAATCAATCTCTCGAAGTTTATTCGCTCAGCCGCGGCATGCTGGTCTATCATGAGCACATCGTCCGCTTCGCTCTGTGCTATGAGATAACTATCAAGGACTTGGTATAAAGGAGCAGCCAGTATGTCTAAACTACTACCTACCACCTTCTTCCCGCCAATCTCCGCCATATCTGCTTGGAAGGAAGTTTGTGTACTTACGAGGAGTTCTTTCTTCTCTACCCCCGGCACTCCAAACAAATCAACAACCTCTGCTCTCGGACCCTTTTCTTTCTCGACAATCTCGGGAATCAAATCCGCATGCCGTAGCGTTGTGGAAACGGACTCGACTATGGCGTAAAAAACTTCAGTCTGGTGGTAAAAACTTATTTCGTACTTCTTTGGATGTATATTCACGTTTATTTCGTTTGGCTTGATAAAGAGAGAAACAACGGCAAAAGGGTAACTGTACTTTGCTAACAAAGTCCCATATCCTCGCCTTATTGCCCTGTCCATGACCTCGCTCCTTACAATCCTCCTGTTTACATACGTGAACAGGTGTTTTTTTGTGCCATAAGCCACAGCAGGCTTGGAAATATAACCGCTGACCCGAATGTCAATAAGAGGGGAAGAAGCTGGCGAGTCCGGCTCCTTTAGCTCGATGAGTTCCTTAGCAATGCCGACCCCGTATGCATTGACGATGGCATCTAACCCCTTCCCAGTGCCTAACGTGCTTATTATGGGCTTTTCCTTTTCGTCATGAAAGAGTTCAAATTTTATCGCTGGATAGATTACGGCATAATTTATCATCCTCTCCATTATATGTCTCAGTTCAGTAGATTGCGATTTTATGATGCCGATTCTTGCAGGGAGGTTGTAAAACAGGCTTTTGACTTTTAGGGTGGTGCCAACCGCTCTGGTTATCCTTTTTCTTTCTTTTATCACACCTCCCTCCATTTTCATATAAGTGCCAAAATCTTCATTTTTGTATCTTGTGCTTAGCTCTATCCTTGATACTGTTGCTATGCTTGGCAATGCCTCACCGCGGAATCCAAGCGTTTGTAGAGCGGCTAAATCTTCTATGCTTTTTATTTTGCTGGTTGCATGCTTCTCGAATGCTGCTTCTACATCTTCTTCGCTTATACCATACCCGTCATCGGTTATCTTGATATAATCCCTTCCACCATTGCCTACCTCCACAACCACGTGTTCGCTCCCTGCGTCTATGGAATTCTCTATCAGTTCTTTAACCACGGATGCTGGTCTGTCTACGACCTCCCCCGCGGCGATTTTACCAATCGTCTGCTCCTCTAAAACGAATATGCTCCTCATAAAACACTTTTTCTTTTTACAAAAAGAAAACCTGTGCTAAAAGAAAAACTTTTTGAAATGCTAAAAAATATAAGTTTCTTTCTAAGAAGGTTTATTGCAGAAATCCCGCATCGGACATTCCTCACATCTCTCTCGCTTACAATATTTTATACCGAGTTTAACGAGTGCCGTCTCGAGCCGTGAAAGTTTTTCGCCCTTGAATTGTCGCAGATTTATGCCCAGATTCTCGGCTACGCTTTCGGCTTTGCTCGATACTTCCGGGCTTATTTGCCATACTCTCCTTAATTCACGCAGGAATATCTGTGTCGTTACAGCACCAATGCCTTTAAATTCCTGCAACCTTTTCTCCAAATCGTTTGTATCCGAAGATTGATTGTAAAGGTTCTCTAATGACCCATATTTTTCTTTTAGCGCCCGGGCTATATCAAGCAGTTTTGTCGCCGTAGAATAGTCATATCGCACATATCCTCCTTCATTAATCTGTGTCAACAATCTATTATGTTTGGAATAGCCTCCTTTATTGTATCTACGAGCAATCTACCGGCTTGCTGCATTATCGGTCTTTCCGGACCCATATAAGCCACGCACTCGTTATCGTGCATCTGCGCCACCGCATCTTCAAACGATTTCATATCTTCATAAGACATGCCCACGAGCTTCGGCGCAATTTTTGAAGCTGTGCCGCAGGGTGTATCTCTAACGACTTTTACGTCTTCGATGACTTTCTTTTTCGCATTAACTTTCAGTTCAAACTTTGGTTTTCCGAAGAGCTCAACAAAAGATTTTACCTGTTCATTGCCACTCGTCTCCAGCGAACAAAGGGGTTCCGGGAACTCAACATGTACGCCCTTCTTTTTGAGCTCCCCCTCAATCGAATATTTACCCTCTGGTATCAAGTTCGGGTCTTCGATAGGCCAGAGCACTGCCTTTGCTCCCGTTCTTTCAACTATTATGGGCACGAGGTCACCTGCCTTTGGGAGTATCCCCAGTACAAGTAGAAGGTCACACTCACATAACGGTATATCTTCTGGTAGGTCCTTCTCCGGCTCATCAAGCGACACGGATGCGACTTTAAGGTCATATAAACCCACAATCCGGCTCGCGAAGTCGCTCATAGCCAGATGCTCTGTTACCAGTTCTCCAAACGAGCCGTGATACAATATATATATTCTGTTATTCATAGAAAGAACATTTCTTATTTTTTTATCGTTGCATCTATACCAATTATATGCGCATAGGGAGCATAAGGCTTCACTTTCCTCGCTGCCAGTATTTCTATTGTATGGAAGTAAAATCCTTCATGTTCACACGCCTCTTTTACTGTTATCATTAATTTCTCCTTTGCTTTATTTATTGCTACTTCAAGTGATTTACTCTTATCATTACTCACATAAGAGGATTCCACATCATAAAAATGAATTATCCCTCCTTCTGGGTTAAGCATGCTCAACGCCTCATCAAGGAATAAATAAGCGCTTTTTGGCAGGTTCATAATTATCCTGTCCGCCTTGTTCTTCAACTTCGCGTAGATTTCTCTTATGTCGCTCTCTATCACTTCTATGTTTCTTACGCCATTCAATTCCATATTTTCCCTGAGATACCGTATTGCATCTGGATTAATGTCAATTGCGGTAACCCTGCTTTGACTTGCTCGTTTAGCGATTTGTATGGAGAAAGAGCCAACGCCTGTGAACATGTCTATTACTTCCTCTTTTCCACTACGCTGGGCCTGCAATGTTACTCTATTTCGTTCTGTCGCCAACCGAGGATTAAAATAAACCTTTTCAATGTCGAACTTGTATTTACAGCCGTTCTCCTTGTGTATCGTTTCTGTCCTGTTCTCGCCTGCGAGTATCTTCATTTTCCGTTTCCTGAATACGCCTTCAACAGGTGAAATCTGTTTTGCTACCACTTTAATGTTTTTATGCAGCTTTAGTATCGCATGCGCTACGAGCTGTTCATTCCTCTCGTTTATTGAATCCGCGTCAGTTAGCACCGCAATGTCCCCTATTATTTCAAAAGGGGGTTTGAATCCAACCACGTCTTCTATTTTTTTCCTTTGTTCAAAAACTTCAAATTCTCTTGTTAAAAGTTCATCAACACCTATTTCTCCTATTTCATCCTCTTTTAGCACTCGTATAAGCGGTAAATAAATAAAATCAACATCGGAAGTTATCTTTGCGTCAGTTCTCAGCAGTTTGAGTTCTTTCAATGCTTTCCTCACCTGTTCACCTCTCTTTTTCTCCACTTTTACGCGAGGCAGATTTTCTGTTTTCATGGATTTTTACAAATTTACTATTAGAAATTAGAAAGAAAGAAAGAAAGAAAGTTTTATCGCGGGTATCCAGCCGTAATATATCTTGCTAATTCTGTGATTGACCTTTCATAAACATTTAAAACTTCTTCTGCCGATGCCAAAGCTTTTTCAGCATCATTTTTACTGAAAATAATCTTCTTCCGCATAATTCCCTTTACATCAATTATTGCATCCATTTATCCAGCGGACAAAAAAGATTTCCGCTTTTTTAACTCCTTCTTTCGCCCTCTCTTCTTCCCTTCCTGCGGAAAATCACTATTTGAGTTCTCAAATTGATCTCTGATGTTCCTGACCTGTCTATCTGAGTAATTAGTTA
>JAGXOR010000249.1 GCA_023659785.1 Methanomicrobia archaeon LH_S13 | reverse complement strand
GCTTGATAATTCTCACTCTTAATAAGCCAGCCGTCTAAAGCATTATCCAAACCTGTGGTGAGCGAAGCCGAACCATCATCAAACAGTCCTAAAATCTCAAGTTCCAAATCCTTGAAATATTTTGTGTCAATTGGTAGATGTTGATATTCTTTATTTAACTGCTTACTTGACATAGTATTTTCTAAAATCTTAGCCTTGTCAAAATCACTATTAACAATCCCTAAATCCTGCCACTCTTTAATCTCTTTACCCAAATTGGAATGATTCAAAACCTTTTCCACTAACTCAACATTTTTATCTGCTATTCTATCCAGAGTTATCACATAGTTAGAGTTCAAAACAAACTTTGGCTTGTTCCATATTTTGACAAGTTCATCTTCAAATTGAGAGATAAAAGCTATTATCTTAAAGGCGATATCTCTTAAAGCTTGAAGTTGCCTTATCCTCTCTTCAGTCCATTCGCTCTCACCAGAGAAAACATACTGATAAAACCAGAGATTAAACTGCTCTTTCAAAAACTCCTTCGCATTCTTGTTTATAAAGTAATCAACTTCGCTTTGCTTTTCAAAAATTCTGAAAGCTTTCTCTAATACATCTTCTGTTATTTCCTTTTCTTCTTTTCTTAATGACTTTAAGATCTCATCAATTTTTGTTTTCTTGCCTTTTTCAGAATAAGAGACATTAAAAACAATTGTGCCATCTTTCCTTTTCTCCTTAAACTCATAAACAATTTCTCGCTTCTCATTTGCTTTTTTATGTTCAAGTGTAGAAACATCAAAAAAGAATTTGAAACCATCTGTTTCTACTTCCAGATTATTAAACAATTTATCGGTTTTAACGTAATAAAGCATGTGGGTTTTCCAGAATAGAATAACATCTTTATCATTGGTATATACTTTCTCATAAACATTTTGATGAATTGGTGTGCATCTGAAGTAAATTGACCCGCTTTCTGAAAAATAGCGGTTAAAGAAGGTGTAGAGTTTATCAAAAAGTTCCTCTCTAAATTCTGGGAATGGTGTTAATACTTCTTTTATATCCTTTTGAAGTCTTGGGAAAACACCCTTTTCATAATACCTTGATTTAATCCTCATTAAATTGATATACCCTGATTCTCCTTCTACCTTTGCACCTATGAAGAT
>JAGXOR010000248.1 GCA_023659785.1 Methanomicrobia archaeon LH_S13 | reverse complement strand
ATGTTAAGCGGGAGAGGCTGATGGAGCGATGGGTTACTTAACCGAACACGCATGGAGTGTCCTTTTACTATGATAGTCCTGGCACGATTCAGGATTACGTATTTAGCGTTCAGTTCCGCTGGTCCGATCGCCTTGGTAAGAACATGGGAATTAGGGACAATCATGGACACTCTCATTGGGCCAATGCGGAGCCACAATCAAATGTTTGGTATCACGTGAAACTGAAATATCATGCTTCAACCCAGAAATTAGACATTTTCATCACCGAAAAATCCACAGGGAAAAGTTTCTTTATTAAGAAAAATGCTGATTTTTAAATAGACCCTTTCCGCTATCTTGGAATTGGGTAACCCCGCCAACACCACCCTCAGGCAAGATAAAAGCTGTCTGGCTCTACAACTCCGATAAATACAACACCTCCACTTTAATGAGCGAACTGAAATCCGCAGGCATAAACACCATCTTCCTCAGCACGGACGTGAACGACATCTGGAAATATGAGAAATTTGTAAAATCCGCACACGAGAACGGAATGAAGGTGCATGCGATGATCCTCGAAGAGCCGAGATGTGCACTCGAAAAGAACCATGAAAGTTAGAGGTAATACACGATAAGATGGCGGGAAAGACAGTATTATCCGTGGATATTCCGAGATGGTATGATGAGGCAAAGATAAAAGACCTCGCATCTAACCTCGATTTCTTTGTGATCATGGCTTATGACAGCGGAGGAGCGGGTTGGAACACTACATCAGAGGTAGAAAATGCGGTTGCTTCGGAAATGGGTGCGATAAGAGGTGAGGATTCGAAAGCTGTTATTGGGATTGGTGTGCATGAAGGATTTGGGGATAAAAGAGCGGTGGAGAAGTGCGTGGATGAGTTATATAGCTATTATTCTGGCGACTCCGCCTTTTTAGGTGTTTCTATATTCAAATATGAAAGTTATTCTGGCTTGGTTGGTGTTCCGCATGCTACAGTTCCAACAGGCGAAGAGAAAGGGATACACGGATTTGAAGCGATATTTGCGGTTGTGGGGTTGTTTGTGGTTGCTTATATTTTGAGGAAGAAAAAATGGTAAAGACAAAGATAATAACCCACATTCCGCACATATTGATATGATAACAAAATATGAACTTTTTGTCCATTTTTCTATTATTTGATAGTATTA
>JAGXOR010000247.1 GCA_023659785.1 Methanomicrobia archaeon LH_S13 | reverse complement strand
CTGTAATTCATCACCTCTGCTAAGCCTATGACTCATTCCATTTGCAGCAGTTCCTTTATCTCTTCATGTCCTATCATCGCACCAGGGGTCTCAAGCCCAAGTGCAGGGTCGGTAGAAGGAACGCATGAAGGAGCCATACAAAATACTTTTAGCGGGGTTGCCTTTGCCTCTTCTAAAATCGCTCTTATACCTTCGACACCTAAAACGTTAGCTATTTCATGCGGGTCCACAACCACGGCAGTCGTCCCACGAGACACTACCGCCCGTGCAAACTCGCTTACCGAAAGCATGCTCATTTCTATGTGCGTATGCCCTTCTATCAATCCCGGAGCTGCATAGTTATCCTTCGCATCTATCTCTTTTCTACCCTCGTATCTTCCTAATCCCACTATCAGACCACGAGCAATCGCAATGTCGGTTTCGTATATCTCGCCACTACAAACGTTTACGAGATTAGCCTTTTTTAGCTTAGCACTAAATCCGATTTTTCTTTGCCTAAGGCGACATTAAGCAAATCTTTTGTATTCATTTTCTACATAAATAACATTTTGCGGCGTTTATCCGTGTCATCACAACTGACCTCTTTCACATCAAAATGTTCAGGATTAAATTCTCCACCGAGCCACTCCAGCACCTCTTCGTGCTCCCAGCTATCACCGAAATCAAACGTAATCCGCCGCTCGATTTAAAGGAAGAAGGTTATTTAGACCATGTTTTTAGAAGAGCAGTTGAAGAAGGTATAGACCCTGTAAAAGCAGTGCAGATGTGCACGATAAATCCCGCGAGGTGGATCAAACTCGATGATCTTTTTGGAAGCATTTCACCAGGTAAAGTTGCTGACATCATGCTGTTAAAAAATTTAGAGCGATTTGAAGTCGAGAAAGTGATAGTGAATGGAAAGTGATATATTGAAAATTGGAGTTGTAAAAAGCGAGTTAGAACTGCCCATTGCGGGACTAATGACCAATAAAGGGCTGGATTATGTGGCAAGAAGACAAAAAGAGATGGAAGATAATATTTCTGAGATGGGTTGTAAGCTCCGAGCGCCTTTTATCACGATTTCTTTTCTCGCTTTACCGGTGAGACCAGAGCAGAAGATAACGGATAAAGGATTGGTAGATGTGAAGAAGCGGAAAATAGTGGATATTTTTTAATTTTTAATTGTAAA
>JAGXOR010000246.1 GCA_023659785.1 Methanomicrobia archaeon LH_S13 | reverse complement strand
AAAAAGCGGAAATCTTTTTTGTCCGCTGGATAAATGGATGCAACAATTGATGTTAAGGTAATCACTAAAATTGACAAATCAATATAAAAGATTTTTGGTTGTTTTCACGAAAAATAACTGATAAAAGCGTTATTTTGGGAATGAAGAAAAATTATTTTTTGATAAACCTTTTTTCTAAAAAGTTTTGATGATAGCGATAATTCTCGCAGGCGGGAAGAGCAGCAGATTGGGAGAAAGGAAAGAGAAGGCACTTATAAAGATAAAGATAGGAGGAAGTGGAAGTAAAAACCAGAATCGGCTAATAGATTTGGCAGTAGAAAACGTACGAGAATCAAAAGTGGAAGATTTTCTTGTGGCTATCTCGGAAAACACACCGGAAACAGAGGAATATTGCAAACTCATAAATTATAAAACAATAGAAACACCGGGTGAGGGTTACCATGCGGATTTACGATATTTGCTTGCACGCTATCCCGAATTTGTATCCGTCGCATGTGACATCGCTTTCCTGAAACCCGAGCATATTAATGCGATTATTGATTTTTACAATGACTTTGGCAATAGTAATAGCAATAGCAATAGCAATAGTAATAGCAATAGCAATAGTATTACAGGCGCAGTTCCTCTGGATATAATCCCTCCTTATGTGGTTCCCTCATATGTATTTGAATACGAAGAGAGGAAATTAATTGCCGTTGGCTTGAACGTCGTTACCGACTCAAGAAAGGATTTACCTTTTGTATTCAATGACCCTTTGCTCGCCATAAATATAAATACACCTCATGATTTAGGAATAGCAAAGAAAGTATGAAGACGAAAAAAATACCAGCTTTGGATGTGCATGCGATGGAAATTGCAAAAGAGAGGCAGGACAATTTAACGAAAATAAAGGGAAGCCTGGGAGTGTTAGAAGATGTATCAATAAAAATTGCAGGAATCACGGGTAATCCATCGCCGGAAATAAAAGATAAGGTAATCATAACGATGGCAGGAGACCATGGCGTTACAGAGGAGGGAGTAAGCGCATATCCATCTGAAGTCACAGCTCAGATGGTTTATAATTTCCTTAACGGAGGTGCGGCAGTAAATGTGTTGGCGCTACACGTGGGAGCAAGACACGTATTAGTTGATATGGGTGTCGCCACGAATATGGACTTTACAAATACAAATACAAATAC
>JAGXOR010000245.1 GCA_023659785.1 Methanomicrobia archaeon LH_S13 | reverse complement strand
TTATCGTTCTCTGACTGTATTTCCTCAGCATAAGTTCTTTTTTCAGCTCGTCTAACTATCCGTATTGGTAACAGAACACGTCCAGGAAACTGGACAATAAAGGAATAGCGCTCTGTAAAATCCGGGTTCGCAGTGCTAACTTCATTGTGTTAATATCGCTGGCAACATCTATTTTGTCAAAGTTTTCGAGGGCTGACCATACTTTCAACTCCACCATGTCCCTTATGAACATGTTGGCTTTTTTAAGACCATAGCCCATATTCGGGGTGTTTACTAAGAATTTTAAAAAATCCTCCGGTTCAGCGGCAATGTCTTCTGCATTAATATAATCAGAGAAGAAGAGAAGACCAAATATATCAAATCTTGAGACTTCTGTTTCACGCTTATTAAGAGTCCACCTTCCTTTCATACGTCTGAACGAGCATCCCCTTACTTTGCTCCCAGGGTTCTCCCGTCTTGTAAAAATTGAACTTTTCCATTGCCCGCTCACAGGGTTCATTACCCGCAAGGATATTCACGTAATTCACCTTGCATTTATTCGCTTTTGCAAACTCATAGAACTGCGCATACATCGCCGATGCAACTCCTTGATCGCTGTATCCAGGGAGAACCGCCTGCTGCTCGCCTAAACAACCTCTGTTCGTTATGGATGCTTTGTATATACCCACTAATTTACCATTTATACGAACACCGAAGAAGAAATAGCCGGAATCCATCTCTTTCTTTATTTCCTCCTCGCTCATCGCACGCTTCTCTCTCCATTCCTCAGGATACTCGTATGCCTTTGGCCATACTTCCTTATAGAGGGAGGAGATGTCCTTTGCCTCTTCTTTACTTAGCAGTATTACACGATGTTCTTTTGCCTTCTTTTCGTCGTCTATAATACACACCTTCGTCATCTTCGTTATCCTATATTATAGATTTATAATAAATGGATTTCTCTCTTTAAATCTTTTTTGGTTTTTCTTTGTCCATGAACCTTTCCTACATCTCTACTACTTCTTTACTGTCCTTTGCCTCAGAATATGCAAGCAACCTCTCCTCATTCAATCTTAGAACTTCATCGCCCCACTTGAACCCACGCAGTATAAATTGTGATTGCTCGTGCTAATTTCTTCGCCGTGCACTGCACTTTTTCGGGTCGCACTGTCCTGCATCGTATAGTTAACTGAAATGTACCGAAATGTTTATCTTTATGCTTTATGATACTATCA
>JAGXOR010000244.1 GCA_023659785.1 Methanomicrobia archaeon LH_S13 | reverse complement strand
AATTACACCACCACAAACGACAGAGATTGATGTTAAGTTCTCAGAAGGGATAGAGGCATGGATAAACATCGAAGATTCGGATAGAAATCTTGTAAACGAGTTATATTATAGCTCGGGTGTAACCAATCCATATCCAAAGACGTGGAATGGAACATATACAGATGGCACACAAGTACCAGATGGGGATTACTATGTGAATGTAACTGGAACGAACACAACAACAGGACTAAGCGTAGTTAATGATACAGAAACGATTACAGTAACATCAGCAGAAGAACCAGGCATAATAGCCTCTGCTCCGCCCTCGCCGGTCAGCGATATAGAAGGTGCAGCAAGGGCATTTAACATAACCGTAGATCAAGTGGTGAACGTTAGCTGGCTGATAAACGGGACAGAAGTTCAGACAAACGAAAGCGTGACTGAGGTATCATATACGAATGCTAGTGCTGCGATAGGAACGTGTAATATCTCTGCGGTCGTGGAGAATGCAAACGGCACTGACATGCAGACCTGGATATGGAAAGTCACAGAGGCAGGGGCGGCGCCAACAGCGGACAGTTCAGGAGTAGAAGATGCGAGTGGAAGGTCTGGAACTTACGTTGAGAAACGTTACAAACGTTTCAAAAGGAAATCTGACTTCTAACTGGTCAAAACCAAACGTTAACAATAACTTCACATAGGGAACTAAGATTACAATTGCTGGATTTCATGCTGCTGATGCCATATCAAATGGAACAACTGGCTCGGTCGTGCTGCTGAACTTCAGCGTGATTGGCTCACCACGGGACAAGAGTCCAATGAGCATGACACTTATCGAGTTCTCTAATCCTGATGGCGAGGTAGGTACCGCACCAGCAAGGAATGGGACATTCACCGTTACAACCACGCCTACTCCGGCATCATTAACTGGCGGTAGCGGTGGTGGCGGAGGCTATGTGCCTCCTACCACGCCAACGCCAACCGAAAAGCCTCCCGCCGTGGAAAAGGCTGTGAAGACTATCAGTAGTATAGAAGCAGGAAAGCCCGAATCAGTAACTTTTGATGGGTTGAACATGCATAAGATAAGCATAGAAGTGGATAAAAATGTAAGCGATGTGAACGTGATGATTGAAAAGGTGGAAAAGCCAGAAGAAATCACGGACGCACTTGGAATAGTCTACGCATACTATAGTTAACTGAAATGTACCGAAATGTTTATCTTTATGCTTTATGATACTAT
>JAGXOR010000243.1 GCA_023659785.1 Methanomicrobia archaeon LH_S13 | reverse complement strand
AGATTTAGAAAGAAATTTTACAGTCAAAAATGTCCTTGGTTTATGTCAAGTTTAATGGCTCTGTGTCGAAGATTGATATTGTTGGTTCCTCTCCTTTTAGCTTTATCAGCCACACATCAGCGTTACCCGCACCGTACGAATACCTGCATCCTGCAAGGATGTATCCTCCACCATGTGTCTGTTGAACTGATTTCCCAATATCCTCATCTGATCCTCCGAATGTTTTGTTCCACTCCTCGGTTCCATTTTCATCTGTTTTTATGAGGTACACATACACATCCCCCCCAGCTCCAAAAGACCGCGTATCACCGGCTATTATGTAGCTATCATCAGATGTCTGCTGGACAGAGTAGCCATAATCCCAATCGGTCCCTCCAAAGGTCCGATTCCATTCCTCTTCCGGCGGTGCTGTTCCTCCGCCATCTCCACTTCCTGCTAGCGACACTTCAGGGTTCCAAGTAAAAATCTTTTTTGTCCGCAAAATGAGTAGTTGCAATGTTTGATATATTTTTATCTTTCAATAGTCATCTCGATATAAAAAACTATAACACCATCATTTTCATTTCGCATGTTCTCTGATGTAATCCGTTAATGCTTGTTTAGTAGAGAACCATTTTCTACCAATTTTAACGGCATCTAACAATCCCTGCCTTGCTCTCAGCGCTAAATATTCCTGTGCGTACGGGCACTCCTTTAGCTTTCCCAATTCCGCAAGAGGAATCAGCACGTCTGCGCCACCAAATATTGCCAAATAGAGCGTTAATGACTCATCTACGGACTTAGCAATGAAATTTGCAAATGTTTCAAGATTGCCCCCATCTGCAAGGCGTAAAAAACGATAGTATTTCCCTCATTCTTCTTTCCTCAGGACAATCGGGGGATAGCCCTCTTTCACGAGAAAAAGGTTGGTGAGAAGGCGTGCCACTCTCCCATTGCCATCGGTGAACGGATGAATTTCCACCAGTTTATGATGCATGAACGCAGCGGTTTTTACGGGATGCTCCTTTTTCTCCTTATCCTGTAAATTCAAATTTAGAAATGCAATCAAATCGTCCATCATGCGGGTGACTTTTAAGAAGTCCGGGGGCATTTTGGTTGCCCCTGTTATTCGTACATTATGAACTCTGTATTTTCCTGGATCAACATCTAGGTTATGAGATTCAACCATTTTGTCTCAAACCTCTTCGTATGATGCTATCAATTGTGCATCGCACCGGGTGTAACCCCAC
>JAGXOR010000242.1 GCA_023659785.1 Methanomicrobia archaeon LH_S13 | reverse complement strand
GGGGATGATAATTTTTTCCTTAAAATCTAAAAAATTACTTTATAAATGCCTGATAATAGTAACTAAGTTTCAGTGCTTTATAATTTCCAATTTCTTGTGTTAATCTCGTGAAATCTCGTGGTTTAAAAGGGTTTCAAAAAATCCTCTTTCTAAACGAATTTATTGATTCTATGCACTTCATTCCCCTGAATCCCAATATCCTGCCTATTTTTTCCCTATACATCCTCTCCACCTTTACATTCTCATGCTCCAGCCCTGCTCTCAATTTTTTGTTGAATCTCTTACCCGCTCTGTCAAAGTCTGTCAGAATAGCAACGCACTTGTGTCTGCTCCTCAGATAATCCACTAACTCAACATAAGAGAACCCGGAGGAATACATCGCTATTTCCTTTGTAATACCCATTTCCTTCAACGCTTCTTTATCACGGGCACCTTCAACAACGACAGCATCTACAAAATCATCCATTTCTCGAACCACGTTCTCCAGTTCCTGATAAGTTTTGTAATCCTCCTTTCGCATTGCTCTTAGATATTTGATTTTTATTATAACTTTTCCGAAACACTAGCTTCTTCAAAAGTTGCCATTTCGTTCAGTATTTTACAAGCTGCCTCTACGATACTTATTCCTAATGCCGCACCTGTTCCTTCGCCAAGACGCATACCAAGCGCGAGCAAAGGATTTAGCCCGATATAATCAAGCGTGACGGCATGCCCTATTTCCACAGAACGATGTGCAGCAATCATAGAATCCTTAACAGCATGGTCTAACTCATAAGCAATCAGAGCTGCTGCGCCTGATATTAGACCGTCAATAACAACGGGAATTCTGCGAGATGCTGCTTCCAACATAGCGCCTGCCATGCCTCCTATTTCAAATCCTCCTACTTTAGCAAGAACATCTATCGGGTCTTTTTTGTTTGGTTTATTAATTCTTATTGCTTCTCCTATCTCTCTTACTTTCCTTTCAAACCCCACTTCATCAATGCCGGTGCCTCTGCCAGTTACTTTTCCGATTGATTCTCCGGTGATAACTGCTACAATCGCACTGCTCGCCGTTGTATTCCCTATTCCCATGTCTCCCATGCCAACTATGTCCATTCCTCTGTCAGCCTCGTGCTCAATGATCTCCATTCCTGTTTCTATAGACCTCTTGGCATCTTCGTATGCCATTGCTGGTTCTTTTGCCATGTTAGCAGTGCCATAAGCGATTTTCTTATCCACAAAAACTCC
>JAGXOR010000241.1 GCA_023659785.1 Methanomicrobia archaeon LH_S13 | reverse complement strand
GCACTCTTCATCACCCACTTTGAATCGAAATTCAGCCCAGCGCAGGAAGTTCCGCATATTGCCACCTGTGTCTTCAATTTGTAACAGCTTTTTATCGCGGTGCTCATGAAGTTCGAGCTCGAACCGGTAATCTGCGTTAGGAGGATAATATTCAAGACCCCTGAACTTCGCTCGCTCTTCCGGTGGTATCGGCGATTGCCAGTGCACCGCAAAGGATTTATCCTTCTCTTTTCGCTCGCGCTCAAGCCCTTCCTTCCACTCAGAATTTCCTATTTTCTCCATGTTTTCTTTCTTTTGCTTATTGTTATAAAAAAGATACAATCTTCTAAGTGGAAGAAGATGAAGAAGAAAAATCAAAACGAAAAAGAAATTTCGCATTATGCGAGGAAAAAGGGTGTTCTGAGTACCTTATATAAGTTTGGTATTGGGACAGGGTTAGCTAAAAGAGTTACTTATCGTTACCCTATCCGTGTCTTAGAGAAACTCATTGTGGAAACCAAAAAACGTCAACCTGAAGACCCAGCTAATTATTTCCTTAATGGTCTTAAAAGGTCTAGAGTAAAGTACGGCTGTAATCGAAAACTTAATCGAAAAAAATGGCACTCATTGTAAAAGATACGCTCATCCGAAAAAGGGACGGTGCTCTTCCAGCGGAGTCAAGCGGATTTTTTGTTTCGGTCCCATCTGTCTTCCTGTTTGGGCTTTCGGATGGTGATAAAATTATAGGAGAGATAAAAATAAAAGAAGGAGAGGAAAAGGAAACAAAAGAAAAAGAAATAACACTGATTCTCGAAAAGGAAAGCGGAGATAGCTTCTTGCATATCTCCTCTGGGGATTGGGATATGAATTTTATGCGCGAAGGCAGAGCGGATTTGAGACTGAATGAAGCTATTCAGGGGGGTGAAGAGGAGAAAAAGAGGAAGCAGCTATATCCGAAGAAGGATGTTACGGCATCCCCTGCCATAGGTTGTCGAATCTCGTGATTGGTTAAATCTTTTGTATTTGTATAGCTAATGCAAAAAACCACGAGATTTCACAAGATTAACACAACACTTTTTCTTTTTAGAAAAAAGAAAACCTGTGCTAAAAGAAAAATTAGGAAGGTTTTTAGTCAAGGTTTTTACCGAAGGTAAAAAAGTTGTGTGAAAATCTGTGTAATCTGAGGGGTTACTTCACCGCACCTCGCATTCGACAACATAACCTTTTCTTTTCACCGCATCCCTCAAATATTCTAACTC
>JAGXOR010000240.1 GCA_023659785.1 Methanomicrobia archaeon LH_S13 | reverse complement strand
ATTTTACCTTTCTTAAAGTATCTTCGTATTGTTCAAGTTCATAGTATTTGAAGAAAACTCCTGTTCCATCCGCATCTTGCGGTTTTCCTTCTCTCCAATTGAAAGAATAAGCTACTTTCTTAATTCTTGGGATAATAACCGTATCAAAATAATCTGCCATTTCTACAAGAATAAACTTTCTTTTACCATTGTTTTCTTTATTAAGTTTCATAACCGCATGAGCAGTTGTGCCCGAGCCTGCGAAGAAATCTAAGATGGTCTCATTTTTTATACAAGTAACATATACCAGTAATTTTACTAAAGAAACCGGTTTAGGATTCAGGGAGGTTGTGTCTAAATTGGGAAATAAATTCCTTAATTCTTTAGTTGCTTCGATATTCATCCCTATTTTTTCCCCGTTATCAGTAAGAATACTTTTTAAAACATCTCCATTTATAGTTCCATCTGGTTTATATAAATAATTTTTGATTTTGACTTTAAATTTATTCGCTTTCTGAAAAACCTTGATTAATCCTTTTTCATAATATTTCTTTAAGAATCTTCTACTAATAAGCCAAGTTGCTTTTCCTTCCAACCAGATTGCGTAAACGTTATCTAATTTTTGTGAATCAAAATATGCTCTCTTTTTCAAATTATTATCATAATATTCAAACCCGATAATCTTATCGCTTGCTTTGTCGTACAATATTCCATAGTTAAGGTTGGGTCTTTTTTCTTTGGTTTGCTGACTTGGACCAATTAATTCTATCCACCTAAAGATTCCCTTTTCATCTTTATTTTTAAATTCTTTTCGTTTTTTTTCGCTGATAAGATTGTTGTAAATAAAACTTTTTTTGTTTCCATTAACTGTGATATATTCGTGGTTTTCTGTTAAATATTTCTCTGAAAAGCTACCTATTCCACCCCTCTTTTTCCATATTAGATTTCCAAATCTTTTTTCAAAGATTGAATTCAATAAAAATTGCAATCTATAACTTTCGCCTTCTTGAGGATTTAAATCTCCTATATTTATAAAAATTGTTCCTTCAGGACTCATTATATCTTTTGCAACAGCTAACCTATTATCCATCATTGTAAGCCAAGACGAATGCTGAAATTTATCCTTATAAATGAATTCATCACTCCCAGTATTATAAGGCGGATCAATATATATTGTTTTTATCCCCCCTTTAAACTTTGGCAAAATTGTATTCAAAGCTTGATAATTCTCACTCTTAATAAGCCAGCCGTCTAAAGCATTATCCAAACCTG
>JAGXOR010000023.1 GCA_023659785.1 Methanomicrobia archaeon LH_S13 | reverse complement strand
ATTGATAGCATCATACGAAGAGGTTTGAAACAAAATGGTTGAATCTCATAACCTGTCCTCACCACTAACGTAAGGCTCAAAACTCTGCTGTCATCTCAACAAGGATTTTCCTCGTTTCCTCAAATTCTACATCTGCACCAACCTGATGAGCACAGCATAGACACAAATCGCTATGAGGACAATTGCAATTGCGGGTTTTAATTTTAACATATTTAAATTTAAATCTTTTTCACTCATTTTAAGAGAAAGGATACTTTACTAAAGAAAAAGTGTAATGAAAATAATACCGGGAATGTCTGCACATACGTTGGCAGTGAGAATCGCAGCGGAGCTGGACTGCAAAGTTTCATCATGCGAATTCAAGCGATTCCCAGACGGCGAATTATACACGCGGGTGCTGGACGACATAAAAGACGAAGACGTAACCATCGTGCAGAGCATCCGAACCGATTCCGATCTGATATGCCTGTTGCAGTTAATAGACGCAGTAGAAGAAGCAAGTGAAACAAAAGTTTTCGTCCCTTACTTAGGGTATGTGCGACAGGATAAAAGGTTCGAACCCGGCGAAGCCATATCTGCAAGGGCAATTGCAAGAAGCATATGCGCTGCGGGCGTAATTGATACAATTTACGTGATTAATGTGCATAACAGAGCTGTCTTGAAGTATTTCAATGTAGATACGAAGGAACTAAATGCCGCTCCTTTAATTGGCAATTACATAGCGAAACGGGAAATACCGCATCCTGTGATAATAGGACCCGATGAAGGAGCAGCAGAGCTAACAAAAACAGTTGCCGCTCCCCGCGGCTTCGATTACGACGTGCTGGAAAAGAGGAGGATAAGCGGTGAGGAAGTGGAAATAAAATTACCAAAGAAGTTAAGCTTAAGCGTAGAAGGGAAGAATGTCGTTATCGTGGACGATATTATCTCTACCGGCAGGACGATATCCGAAGTAGCTTCTATGCTAAGAGCACAAGGTGCGAACGATATTCATGTCGCATGCGTACACGGGGTTTTTGTGCAAAATGCAGTCCCGCGAATGCTCCGCGCGGGCGTTAAAGAAATAATCGCAACTGATACGATAGAAGTGGAGTTAAGTAAAATAAGCGTGGCGGAGATGGTTGCAGGTGAACTAAAACGGTCTTCAAAATAGCTTTTACATCTTGAAGAAGAAGCGGAAGAACTCAAATAGCTCTCAGAGCCTGCGCAATTTTTATCAACGCCTCCTTCTCCATGAAATGTAAATCCCCTGGAACAACGAGCACATGTGGAAGTTCACCAAATTCGTAGTTCTTCAGCACATCCAAATAATCTGCTTTCACAACTGGCTTATCAGAACCTGCTCTCGCTATTCCCACCCCTATTGATTTTTTAAACGTAAACACTTCTCCCTTTTCCTTCTTCTTTTCATCAACTGCTTCCAACAGCCTCAATCCTTCGTTTATGCGCATAGAAATATCAAGATATAGTAGAGTATGCAACCCTCGCTCTTTGTTTGCTATTATCGTGTCGTAAGGCATTTCTGATATAACTCCTTTGTAAGGCGGTGCGACCGTTGCGGATTTACCAAACTTGTAACTCTGGAGACCACATAATCCAGCAACTGCCGATGAAATAGAAGGTGCATGTATTATCCTCGTTTCTATTTCCATATCTATCGCTCTAAGCCGCAAATCAACGTGCGTAGTGGCAATCATTGCATCTCCTCCGCTGAGTAGAACCACTTTTTTGCTCTTTGCGAGTTTTAAAATCCCCTCCTCTGCATTTTCCTCTACATCTCCTCGCTCAAGCACAGAAATTCGTTTGCCATACACCTCCTCCATCATTTCTACCGTTTTATCTCCTAACGGAGAAGTGTAAAATTCTGCATACACCACATCCGCATCTCTTATCGCCTCCAAGCCCTTCAAGGATATGTCCTTCTCGTCGTATAATCCGAGACCTACGAAAGTGAGCATTGATGTCGTTAATATTTTAAGTAATGCTGACTGTATATCAAACGATGGAATGGAAGTTAAAACAAAGAGGGAAAAACAGTGATTGCAAAAAATGTTTCTTGAATTTAAAAAGGAAGTTGAGCATCTGCTGAAGAAAGCACTGGATAACGCTTCTTATGAATATAAGGAGTTAGATTTAGAGGAGAGCGAACATGCGGACATTTCATCCCGTGTTGCTTTCTTTTTAGCTCGCACGTACAAAAAGCCACCAGAAATTATCGCAGAGGATATTATAAATCATCTTGAGATACCCGCTAAAAACACGTTAATATCGAATGCAGTTGCAGCCGGTCCCTATATCAACTTTTATGTGAACGATTCCTTTTTGCATAAGACCTTGCAGAGGATAAAAGAAGGAATAGAGACTGTGGAGAGGAAGAGAGGTAAGATTATAATTGAGCATACTTCTGCGAATCCCGACGGTCCACTCCATATAGGACATCTAAGAAACGCTATTATCGGTGACGTTCTGGCGCGCGTGTTAAAGCGTGCTGGGTTTGATGTCGAAACGCATTTCTATGTGAATGATATGGGAAGACAAATAGGAGTAGTGGTGTGGGGTGCGGAAAGAATTGCCTTCGATGAAACTAAAAAAGCTGACCTCGCCGTTGCTGACGTTTACATCGCTGCAAACAGGTTGATTGAAGAGAATACCGAATTTTTGAATGATGTGGAGGAGTTAATGAGGAAATATGAAGCAGGAGATGAAGCGGTGGTGAGGAAGTATGAAGCAGTAGTGAAGAAATGCCTGTCAGGAATTCAGGCATCTTTGCAGCGGTTGAATATTCGGCATGATTTGTTCGCTTGGGAAAGTGAATTTGTGAGAGGAGGAGCAGTGGAAGAGGTAATAGAAGAGTTAAAACAAAAAGGAGATATTAAATTCGACGGTTCTGGTTCTGGTTCTGCTCTTTTACTGCACCTGGAGGGAATAGAAAAGGAGCTGGTAATACAAAGGACTGATGGAACTTCGCTTTACACCACGCGCGACCTCGCTTATCACAGATGGAAAAGCGGGAGATGTGACCGTGTTATAGACATCTTCGGGAAAGACCACGAGTTGGTATCACAGCAATTGGCGAAAGGACTTCAAATATTGGAAGTTAAAGTGCCGGAATTTGTTATTTTCGCGTTCGTTTCTTTGCCCACTGGGTCTTTATCCACACGTGCTGGTAGATATATCTCGGCAGACAAGTTAATAGAAAAAATCGAGACGAGGGCGTATGAAGAAGTGGATAAGAGAAGGAAAGATTTGGACGAAAGTAAGAAACACGAAATCGCAAGGAAGGTGGGAATAGGCGCATTAAGGCATGACATGGTGAAAGTGTCGCCGGATAAGCATATTGTGTTTGATTTCGATGATGCACTGGACATAGAGAAGAAAGGCGCTCCATTTATTCAATATTCGCATGCACGCGCTTGCAGCATATTAAAGGTTGCGGAGGAGAAATGGCAGAGCCTCATACAGGGTTACGATACCTCTCTGCTGCATGAAGAAAGTGAAATAGAATTGATAAAAAAGTTGTCCAAGCTCGGATATGCCATAGAAGAGGCATCTTCGGAGTTGAAGTCGCATCTAATTGCTAAATACGCCAGAGAGCTTGCAGAGAGTTTTAATTTGTTTTATAAAGATTGCCCTGTGTTAAATACCGATGCTACGCTGAGGAAAGCAAGGTTGGTTCTTGTGGAGTGTGCAAAAATTGTTTTGAGTGATGTTTTAGACGTTTTAGGTATAGAAGCACCGAAAGAGATGTAATGCCAAGGAAGCCAAGGCCCGGAATTGAACCGGGGTATAGCTGATCTGCAGTCAGCCGCGTCTGCCTCTCCGCCACCTTGGCACAACGAATCACAATTGGGGCGTAGGGAATAGCCAATAGGGAATGGGGTATATGCGCGTTACGCGGATTAGAGGCTTGGTTTTTTAGCGTTTTGGTCTTTTGGTTATCTAACTGGCTAACCCGCTAATGTTCTAGTTCTAAACCGCTAATTCCTAATCTCTATTTGGCTATGGCTAAAAATGCACTTCACAACTCTGATTTCATCTGAGCCCGGTAAGAGGTTTTTTACTGGTGCGGACGTTAGTAGCTGCGGGCTAAAAATCTCGGTTTTCACCTCGATTCTTACACCCCAACCCTATCAAACCGCTCTTCTAACGATGTCCTTAAAGGAAGTCTCTTTTTGGGGATGGCTTCGAGCTTAGATGCTTTCAGCTCTTATCCAACAGCGCGTAGCTGCCCGGTAATGCCCTGTCGGACAACCGGTACACCAGAGGCGCCGCTGCTCTGTTCCTCTCGTACTAAAAGCAGCTTCCCTTCAGACCTCCAACACCCCCAATAGATAGCAACCGACCTGTCTCACGACGGTCTAAACCCAGCTCATGATCTCCTTTAATAGACGAACAGTCTTACCCTTGGCTGCTGCTGCACAGCCAGGATGGAGAGAGCCGACATCGAAGTAGCAAACCTCCAGGTCGATATGGACTCTCGCTGGAGACAACTCCGTTATCCCCGGGGTAGCTTTTCTGGCGTCTTTAGGCTCAACCAAAGAGCCGTAAAGGTTCGTTAGACCCGACTTTCGTCTTGTGACCTCCTGCTATGCGAAGTCACATCAGGCTGACTTTTACTCTTGCACTCTACGGTGGATTTCTGACCCACCTGAGTCAACCTTTGGGCGCCTTCGATATTTTTTCAAGGGCATGGCGCCCCACCTAAACAGCCCATCTACCGGTGTCCTCTTTCGAAAAAGAGTAAGAGTCACAACTTCGGATGGGTAGTGTTCCATTGTTGGCTCTGTGCCTCCTGGCGAAGACACTTCACTGCCTCCTACCTACACTCTACATCCGAAGTCGTAGCTCAACGGCAGACTGCTGTAAAGCTCCACGGGGTCTTCGCTTCCCCTTGGGGGTCCCCGGTCTTTTCACCGGGATGATGATTTCGCTGGTTTCCAGCTAGGGACAGTAGAAGACTCATTCCTTCTTTCGTGCAAGCCGCCAATTAAGCGGCTAGGTACTACGCTACCTTAAGAGGGTCAGAGTTACCCCCGCCGTTTATAGGTCCTTCGCCCCCTTGAAAAGGGCTTTCAGATACCGACACTGGGCAGGAGTCAGTGACCGTACTAATCCTTACGGACTTGCGGTCACCTGTGTTGTTATTAGACAGTTAGCCTTCCCTTGTCACTGCGACCTGCCTTTTGCAAGGCAGGCACCCCTTCTTCCGAAGTTACGGGGCTAATTTGCCGAATTCCCTTAGCTGGATTTCCCCGACACGCCTTAGCCTGCTCAGCTAGGGGCACCTGTGTCGGTTCTCGGTACGGCCTTTCCAGTCGCCTTTTTCACGGGCTCCTGGGCTCAATTGACTTTCGCCATTACACTTTCACCTACTTCTCGCCATTACAGCTCTCCATAGGCTTCGGTGCTTGGACGGTGCGACGGCACCGCTCAATCTACCCAAAAACGTCAGGTGTGCTCTAAGCACATAGACTGGACGGCGCAGGAATATTAACCTGCTTCCCATTTGACGTGCTCCAATTGGGACACATCTTAGGACCGGCTAACCCTTGGCTGACGAACATTGCCAAGGAAACCTAGCCCCTTCGGCGATCGGGATTCACACCCGACTATGTTGCTACTACCGCCAGGATTCTCGTTTCTGCACGGTCCACACCCCCTCACGGAGGTACTTCTACCCATGCAGAACGCCCCTCTACCGGATCTCCTTCCGGAGCCCTGGGGTATCGGTGGTCGGCTTGAGTCCCTTCCATTTTCGATGCTACAAACCTCGGCTGGTGAGCTGTTACGCACTCCTTAGAGGATAGCTGCTTCTAAGCTAACCTCCCAGCTGTTTAAGGTTTGCAACGCTCTTCAGTGTTAACACTTAGCCGACACTCAGGGACCTTAACCTCAGTCAGGGTTCTTTCCCTCACGGACTGGGAGCTTACCCCCCAGCCCTGACTCCGATCTTCTACGACGATAGCGCCTTCGGAGTTTGACAGGAGGGCGAAGTCTTTCGACTTCGTATCCCCCAATCGGTGGCTCTACAACGCTATCAATCTCTGATCGGGTCATACTACGGTATGTATCGAGGGGAACCAGATATTGCCGGGTTTGATTGGCCTTTTACCACTAAACGCAGGTCATCCGAGAGATTTGCAAGTCATCACCGGTTCGGCCCTCCATCCTCCTTTCGGAGAACTTCAGCCTGCCCGCGCTTAGATCACCCGGCTTCGGGTCATATCCCAATGACTTCACGCAGTTCTTACGTCGTTCCTCTTCTTACGAATGCGAACTTATTGGTCACCCTACGGCTTCCCTTTACGGGTTAGCCTCGCCATTGAGATATACTCCCTGGCCCGTTCTCCAGAACGTACGATACGACTCTGTTTCGTAATCCTCGTACTCATCCCTCACGGGATTTTCCTTCGCATTACTTCATCACTTTCAAGCCGTATCACTCTATCACCATTTAATTTCAGGCTCTTTTCACCTCCTTATTTGGGGTGCTTTTCAGTTTTCCCTCACGGTACTATTCCGCTATCGGTCTCAAGACGTGTTTAGTTTTGGAGGTTGGTAGCCCCCAGGTTTCCGCAAGAAATTCAACTTACGGTACTCAAGTAAAGAGTCAAGCCCTCTATCTTACACCTACGAGGCTTTCACTCTCTATGGCGCCTCGTTCCAGAGGACTTCGGCTTCAATAGGTCGGGCTTTACGTGACCCTCACTTACCACTCCACATCTCCCTTCTCTTTCGAGAGGGATTCGGTTTGAACTATGCCGTTTTCACTCGCCGTTAATCACGGCATCTCAATTGATTTCTTCTCCTGCTCCTACTAAGATGTTTCAATTCAGAGCGTTCCCTATCCTTACGGACCGACTCAAAAAGAATCAAGAATTCTCATTAGGGCATCCCCGGTTCTAAGGCTCCTTGTACCTTTCCGGGGCTTTTCGCAACTTGGCACGCCCCTCTTCAGCGCTTGAGCCGAGCCATCCACTAAATGGCATATTCACCAGCTTTTTGCCTCCCCGAGCTCATTAGATGTCAGAGTTGCAAAGTGCGTATAACAACTTCATCTGGCAGCACAAAATAACTGCCATCTGTCCTTCCCTGAAAACAACCCCCTGTTATCAGGTGCATGTACATATACCAAAAATGGACTCGCTGGGATTTGAACCCAGGGCCTTCTCCTCGCAAAGGAGACGATCTTCCACTGATCTACGAGCCCGAGCTCCGGATTTATCCCAGCTATATATTTAACCTTACGTGACGCTCCCCCACGCTTACGCATGGGGCTTCCTGCTTCTTCAACCAGACTCGATCCCCTTACAGGTTACGGAGGTCTTGGTCTCCACAGGCGCATCGGGGTCGCCCCTCCCTGCTACCTGCCAGCTCTTTCAGCCTTGCAGGTTGCTAATAGATATACAAACATAATATATAAAGTTATGATAAGCCAATTCATCCCCTCTCTTTCGGAAGGGGACTTCTTGGCTTATAAACTTAAATTTAAACCGGACCCCTAACCTAACCTGACAATCTTTCAGCTCTGACTGGTTTATTAAATAATTTAGGAGGTGATCCAGCCGCAGATTCCCCTACGGCTACCTTGTTACGACTTAGCCCCCCTTGCGAGACTTAGGTTCGAACATCCCAAGAAAGATGGCCTCACCCAAACCCCACTCGGCTGGCTTGACGGGCGGTGTGTGCAAGGAGCAGGGACATATTCACCGCCTCATTTTGAGAGGCGATTACTACGGATTCCTGGTTCACGAGGGCGAGTTGCAGCCCTCGATCCCAACTAAGGGCAGCTTTAGGGGATTACCTTCCCCTTTCGGGGTTGATACCTATTGTACTACCCATTGTAGCACGCGTGTAGCCCGGAAGATTCGGGGCGTACTGACCTACCGTGGCCCGCTTCTTCCTCCACCTTAGTGGTGGCAGTCCTCATAGAGTGCCCATCGTTCCGAAGAACATGCTGGCAACTGTGAGTGCGGGTCTCGCCCGTTGCCTGACTTAACAGGATGTTTCACGACACGAACTGCCGACGGCCATGCGCCACCTCTCAGCTAATCCGGTAAGGTCTTCAGCCTGACCTTCATCTCGCTGTCCTCTCCGGTGAGTTTTCCGGCGTTGAATCCAATTAAACCGCAAGCTCCACCCGTTGTGGTGCTCCCCCGCCAATTCCTTTAAGTTTCAGCCTTGCGACCGTACTCCCCAGATGGTGGGCTTAACGGCTTCCCTTTGGCACTGACCTCACTCGCAGTAATGCCAACACCTGGCCCACATCGTTTACAGCTAAGACTACCCGGGTATCTAATCCGGTTCGTGACCTTAGCCTTCGTCCATCACCGTCGAACCCGGTCTGGTCAGACGCCTTCGCTACTGGTGGTCCCCCAAGGATTAATGGATTTCACCCCTACCCTTGGAGTACCTCTGACCTCTCCCGGTCCCAAGCCAAGCAGTATTCCCCGATAGCTTAACCGTTGAGCGGTCAAATTTCCCAAGGAACTTACCCAGCCGGCTACGGACGCTTTAGACCCAATAAACGTGGCTACCACTTGAGCTGCCGGTGTTACCGCGGCGGCTGGCACCGGTCTTACCCAGCCCTTACTCCAGATGCTTTTTAGACACCTGAACAGCCTCCTTAGGAGGCACTCAGAGTTCCCTTATCGTGCTTTCGCACATTGTAAAGTTTTCGCGCCTGATGCGTCCCGTAGGACCTGGGTTCTTTCCTCAGAACCCATCTCCGGGCTATTGCTCTCACAACCCGTACCGATCGTAGGCTTGTTGATCCGTCACATCAACAACAACCTAATCGGCCGCAGACCTATCCTTGGGTGCCTCAGCTTTCGAACATCGTGCATTCCAGCAACCGATGCTCTATCCGGTATTAGCCCCAGTTTCCCAGGGGTTATCCCGGTCCCAAGGGCAAGTTGTCCACGTGTTACTGAGCCGTCCGCCGGGTTACCTCTCCTTCCGAAGAAGAAAAAGCACCCTCAACTAACATGGCTTAATCAAACTCTGATGGCAGTAGCCTCTGGCAGGATCAACCAGTATTAAATGGCAGGGCTTGTCACACACCTTTCTTCTGACTTACTCAACCAAACCAATCAGATTTGCTGGTTCGTCAGATTAGGTTTGAGTATCCATGTCGGACACGAATTTTCATCTCATCGTGTCTCCATTCACTTTTATTTTTGTAGTGTCGCGGAAGTCCACTCCTCATCTTTTTGGGTATCCCCGTAATCGAAGTCGACGCCGGCGCTACATATACATGTTATATATACTACCTTAAAAAGCTTTCATAGTTTTTCCGAATATCTTCTTTCTTGCCTCCTCTTCCAACTCTTCTCTATTCATCTTCTTCTTAGCTACCCCCTGCTCTATCGCCTTCATACCCACTGCAACTGCTTCGCACACATACATCTCACTTTCCTTCATCTTTGGAATTATATTGCCCTCGTTTATACCTTTCTCTTCCGCATACCGCGCTATCGCATCCGCTGCTGCTATACACATCTCTTCTGTTATGCACGCAGCACGAACATCCAAAGCGCCCCTGAAAACCGCAGGGAAACCTAAGGAATTATTTACTTGATTCTTGAAGTCCGACCTCCCCGTAGCAACTATCCTTGCTCCCCCTTCCTCCGCTTCCCACGGCCATATCTCTGGTACAGGATTTGCGCACGCAAATACAATCGCATCCTTCGCCATATCCGCTATCCATTCCCTCTTTATCACACCAGGACCAGGTGTTGAAAGAGCAATGCAAACGTCAGTATCACGCATTGCTTCTTTTATTCCACCTCTTCTACCCTCTTTGTTTGTCTTTTCGCACATCTTCCACTTATTTTTATCTCCCTTTACGTCCCCCCTATCCGCATTCAATATTCCCCCGCTATCCGTCATTATCATGTTCTCATATTTTGCCCCGGCAATGCGCATATATTTCGCAACGTTCATGTTCGCTGCACCCGCACCTATCAGCGATATCGCTATCTCGCTCAAGCTCTTCCCTATCACCTTCAATGCATTTATCAATCCCGCAAGTATCACCAATGCCGTGCCCTGCTGGTCATCATGCCATACAGGTAGGTTTAATTCTTCTCTTAACCTTTCCAGTATGTAATAGCACTTCGGACTCTCTATGTCCTCTAAATTCACACCACCAAACGAAGGTGCAATCCATTTCACCGCTTCTATTATCTCATCCGTATCCTTCGTAGCCAAACAAATAGGAAACGCATCCACACCACCCAAATATTTGAATAGCATTGTTTTCCCTTCCATTACCGGAAGCGCCGCTTCTGCCCCTACATCCCCTAAACCCAACACCCTTGTCCCATCTGTAACTATTGCCACGGAATTACCCTTATTTGTGTACTCAAACACTCGCTCGCGATTATTTTTTATCCCTCGACACGGCTCCGCCACACCTGGCGTGTACCATATCGCAAAATCATCATAGCTTCTAACCGGTGCCTTCAACCCTATCTCTATTTTCCCCTTATAGTAAGAATGATACTTTAAGGAGAGTTCTTCAGGCTCTGGTTTATTTGCCGTCGTCAAATGCTTTTTCCTTACCTTTATCTTCTCCTCTTTCATCATACCCCTCTTTATTTTTAGCTTATTTTATGATTTAGAGCTGGCATCATTACCTAGAAACCGAAGCAAACCGGTTTCTGAAACATTTGAACCTTGACAATATCAAACTTATCTCTTTAGAAAATCTGAAGCATGTGAAGAGGGGTAAGCGAGGGAAGTTCTCTCGTAAAGTAAATAGACTGCTATCGGTTAAACTTGATAAAGGCGTTTCTCGAGGCGGACATAATGGAGCAGGGACTGGGACTGGCGAAGAATGTCATAGGCACGCTGATAGGCACGCTGCAGGGCGGTGTCATATCTCCGCTTTTAGCCAACATTTATCTGCATCATTTTGATGAAAGGATGGCAGAACTTAGCTATGAGGTGGTTAGATATGCAGATGACTTTTTTGTGCTTTGCGGGAGCGAAGAAGAGGCGAGGAAAGCAATTTCTCATGTAAAAGAGATCTTAGGAGAGCTGGAACTCACGTTGCATCTGGAGAAGACAAAGATAAAGAACCTTGCAGAAGGCGTTGACTTCCTCTGATTTACAGTTTACGTATGCCACAAAGTGCCACGAAAAGAGGTGGTCAGGAAATACAAGGATGCTGTCAGGCGTGCTACGCGTAGAAACCTGCCGATTAACCTTGAAATGGTGATCCAGAGGCTTAATCCGATTGTTATCGGATGGGGGAAACTATTTCAAGAATGAGGTTGCGAGCATTTAAAGAGAAGAGGAAGAGTTAAATAGTAATCGGCGCATAACAAATGCATTTTTGAGAAATTTGGGCTTGAAATCTTTGTCAATTCTGACATCCTATAAGTACTATTTTTTCGCGGCGTTGCACAGGTCCAATTTGCAAATTGCTCCGCTTGCGCGTACTTTCATACATATCCGGCAGATTCTCACGACAAGGTCATCCACGGAACCATGCACGAGGTCGTCAGCAAGTTTTTTTATCTCCTCTTTCGCATCCTCCTGAAAATTTAGCTTTGAACCCCTTTTCTTTGATGTATATTGCGATACCGCAGCCTGCGTAATCCCAAGCATTTTAGAGATTTCATTTTGGGATAACCCTCTTTTAATCAGCTCTTCTGCGAGTGCCGCCCGTATGCATGGCAATACTTCCCACACTATTATTTCACAAGGGAATTTCATCTTACCCAACCTTTTTATATAACAATTGTTATTGTTAATAAATCCTAAAAGAGATGATAAATAAAATGTTGGAAGAGGTAAAGGGGGTAATAGAAAAAGAGATTAGTCCGCTTTTAGCGATGGAAGGCGGCAGTATAGAACTGGTGAGCGTGGAGGATGGCACGGTGAAGGTGCGGTTGAGTGGCGCATGTGCCGGATGCCCGATGAGTCAGTTCACACTTTTTGATATTCATCCCGTTGAGGTAAACGTTAAAAGAGCGTCTTATCTCACTACCGTCCATTATCTTCTCTCTGAATTCTTCTCCATATTCTTCCACCAATCTATCTAACACTTCCCCTATGGTCGCAGAACCGTCAAAATCGAGTTCCATCTCTCTCGTTTTTGTCAAACCATGCAAAGCCAGCGGGAATTTTATTTTTACAGGCCCCGAACCTGAGCCCCTTTCTTCTTTAACCACATATTTCTTTGCCTCTGAGATACCGACCAAACTATGTCTGAGCTTGAAGTCCCACTCTTCTTTCTTCCAATCTCCCACCACGCTTTCACGAGGTCTAATGCGACTGAGCCATGACAATCGTTCCTCCGCCTGGTCTTTCATCCCCCTCCACAGGACTTTTAAGTTGGGATAAACCGTTATCCAGGTCTTTTGTGGTGGTGGCGTGGGATATTCTCGATAACAACTTCGACTGATTATTATATCTCTGTTCAACGAAGCGAGGAACTTCGCTATCTTCGCTATTTCCGCTTCATCAACAATCCCGGGCATGTAAATCGTTTGAACAAGCAGTTCTATCCCAGAATCGTTCAACTTCTCGATTGCTCTCAACACCGGTTTGTTAGATTTACCCGTGTACCACCTGTGGATGTCTTCGGAAAAAGCCTTCAAATCAACATGCGCCTCGGTCAAGCCTGATTCTTCCAGCTCATGGACATAATCATTATCCATCGCTAACGCATAACCGTTTGTCATCAACACGATTTTTTCAAATCCTTTCTCTCTTAATCCTTTGAGCAAACGCAATAGTTGGAAGGATAAGGGTCGTTGACCACGATGTAGTAGAGTTGAGCAATCTGAATCGTCAGATATTACATTGGGAAAAGGATATAGGGCGTGAGAAAGCTGAATCGTTTGAAGAAAAGCTGTCGCAGATGAATCCAGATGTGGAAGTGGCGGTGATGACTCAGCGAATAAGTGAGGATAATGTTGCTGATGTTATCAAGGGTTCTGATTTGATAGTGGATGCAATGGACAACTTTCAAACGAGATACTTGCTGAACCGGGTTGCCCTGGAGAAGAAAATACCTTTTTTTCATGGTGGCGTGTATGGATTTGAAGGTCAGGTGACAACGATAATTCCGGGTGAGACCGCTTGTTTAAGGTGCATATTCCCGGAAGCACCTGCTCCAGAAGCTTTTCCCGTAATAGGTGCTACGTGCGGTGTGATAGGATGTATTCAAGCGACAGAAGTGGTGAAATATATTGTAGGTTGCGGTTGGGAGGAACCCGGCGTGTGAGGATTGTGGTGATTTTGGATGAGGTATGGAGGTATGAACATGAAATCCCAATTTCAAATACTACCAAATCCTAAGTAAATCCCAACCTCCAAATCCCAAACAGGGAAAGCAAACCAAAAATGATGATAGTGAGGAAGTTCGCATCCCCTGGGTGGAGGGGTATGATTTGATAAAAGAGGAGGAGATATACGTGCCTGCGAATGCGGTTTTTCATCCCCTTCCTTCAAGATATGATAGGGTTAGACTGTTCAGGGCGAATACGAACGGATTGGCGGCGGGTAACGAGATGGAAGAAGCGATTTTTCACGGTCTCGCAGAAGTGGTAGAAAGAGATGCGTGGTCTTTGGTGGAAATCACAAGGAATACAGGTGCGGTTGTGAAAATAAAAGAGGAAGGGATTCGTGTCCTCCAGGATAAATTTTCGGATGCTGATGTTTCACTGCTTATACGGGATATAACGAGTGATGTCTGCGTACCGACTTTTGCGGCGGTTTCGGATGATATTATGTTGAGAGACCCGGCACTGCTCACTATCGGGATGGGGACGCATACGAACGCAGAGGTTGCGGTCAAGAGAGCTTTGACGGAGGTTGCCCAGAGCAGACTCACGCAAATACATGGTGCGAGAGAGGACACCACGACGGCGGATATGAGAAGGATAATGGGATATGATTGGATGCGAAAGAGGAACGAGCACTGGTTCACCACTTCAGAGGAGAAGGATTTTGAGACGGTGAACTCTTTTTCCTCGGATAGTGACGATTTTCTCGATGATATAAAATACACCGTGGAGCGGCTAAGGGGAGCTGGGTTAGAACGCGTGGTAGTGGTAGATTTAACGAGGGAGGAGATAGGAGTTCCAGTGGTGAGAGTAATCGTGCCGGGATTAGAAATGTATGCGGTGGATGGTGAACGGATAGGACGGAGGTGCAAGAATGCACGAAGGAAAAGTGGTCGTGTTCGTGGGACCGAGTCTTGAAGCAGAAACTGCAAAGAATATATTGGATGCAGAATACGGACCGCCTGTGAGCAGAGGAGATATTTTCAAGGCAGTCCGAGAAGGGGCAAAGATAATAGGATTGATAGATGGCGTCTTCTTTCAAGCCTGCTCGACAGCGCATCGTGAAATACTGTATGCATTGGAGAACGGTGTGAAGGTGGTAGGAGCATCGAGTATGGGCGCTTTGAGGGGTTCTGAACTTGATTTATATGGTATGGAAGGTGTTGGGAGGATATATGAGCTTTATAAAAAAGGTGAACTGGTTTCAGACGATGAGGTTGCACTGATCTTTGAACCAGACTCTTTCAAGCCGCTATCCGAGCCTCTGGTGAACATACGATACAATTTAGGACTCGCAGAAGAACGAGGGATAATAAATAAAGAGGCGAAGGAGAAGATATTAAGCATAGCGAAATCGTTGTATTACCCGGAGCGGGATTATGAGAAGATATTTTTGAGAAGTGATGCACAAAAAATATTGAAGCCAAGTCCAACAAAATGGAAGAGGTAGATACTTCAAAAGAATAAAAAAGATGCTTTATTACTTCTGGGCCGTCCGGAAGTTCCGGTTCAGACGAGTATCGCACTGTACCTTGCGAATAGGCTAAAAATGCTGGAATGGATGTATTCATTGCGGGAACAGATGCCGCTCTCGAGCTTCTTAAAGTCTCAGACCCCGAAGGGCATTACGTTGCCAAAACGGTTCATAATCCAAATCCGTTGAAGAAAAAGATAGATGATAAGATAAGGGAGGTGAGGAGATGGGCTGTATCGAATTGATGGACTATGAGATTTTATCTGAGTAGCCAAGAAGACTCTCTCCGTAAGGTGGGAGATAAATTGGCTCTTGTATTAACAAAAAACCGAAAAGCTTAAATAACCTTATGTCTAATGTATAACT
>JAGXOR010000239.1 GCA_023659785.1 Methanomicrobia archaeon LH_S13 | reverse complement strand
GGATAATGAGATAGGTGGTATATTAGGAGACCAACGATTATAAGGAATTCCCCAAGCGTGTCGCACTTCCCGGTGGCATGAAGTCTCGTGTAAAAATCGGGGAATCGCAATAGTCCAATTACGCCGGTGAACATAAAGAAAATTCCCGCCGCCAGAAATAATGTCACTATCACGTTTATTATGACCATACCTCACCCCTTTCTAAATATTTTGCGAAGGCTAAAGTGCTTATGAAGTTTAGTATTGCATAGAGAAGCGAGATGTCAAAGAAAAGAGGCCTTTCGAAGATATAGCCAATGATAACTAAAAGAACGATTGTTTTTGTTCCTATTACGTTTATCGCTGCCACACGATTAAACACGCCGGGTCCAAGCGCTGCTCGGTATAACGACAACAATATCGTGAGTGCGATTAACAGTGCGATAGGCAAGAACACCCATTCCCTCATGAATACTTCTTCTATCATCTTTCGCTGCTTTTGGTTAATTAGTGATTGAGGGGATATAAATAACCTTCGGAAATTATGAATTTAGATTCACGAAACCAACCAATTCTTATGGAAGGAGGTTATACTTTATGTAAACTTGGTCTAAACAGATAAACTGATCAGGGGTCGTAGGGTAGTGGATATCCTGTCAGGTTCCGGACCTGATAACCTGGGTTCAAATCCCAGCGACTCCGCTAAACTCTTTCTTTTAGTACAGTTTTTCTCTTTGTAAAAAAGAAAAAGTGTATGAACGTAGTAGTGCGGAGGTCAAGGATAAAAGGGGAGATAAAAGCACCTCCTTCTAAAAGCTACACGCATAGAGCTATTGCAATCGCCTCGCTGACGCGAAAGAGTGATATTTTTTATCCCCTCATCTCCGAAGATACAAAAGCCACAGTTAACGCAGCTAAATGCTTAGGCGCGATTATAGAATACGATGAGCCCGCGAGAAAAATAAAGATAGAGGGCGTCGAAGGAAAGCCAAGGACACCTGAAGACGTGATAAACGCTGAAAATTCAGGCACCACTTTAAGATTATTCACTGCTATTTCATCTTTATGTGATGGCGCGGCGGTTATAACTGGTGATGCGTCTTTAAGGAAGCGCCCGAATTTACCTTTACTTCTGTCTTTAAATGACCTCGGCACGGAAGCTTTTTCGACAAAAGGAGATGGAACCGCACCGATAGTAGTAAAAGGCAGGCTAAAAGGTGGAGAAACAACGATAGATGCTTCCATTAGCTCGCAGTTCATCTCTGCATTGCTCATCTCATGCCCTGTCGCAGAG
>JAGXOR010000238.1 GCA_023659785.1 Methanomicrobia archaeon LH_S13 | reverse complement strand
TGATTTTATCACCATTAAATACTGGTCAATCAGCTCTTCTTTCAGCGCTTTCTCTGCTACTTCTTCGTTATTCTCGCATACTTCAACTCTTGAGTCTGACTCCGGATCGGCATCAAAAAATCTGAGCTTATCCTTATTTTCGTCACTTATAAAAATCCTACCTTCCGGCTCAGCAGCCAATAGCCCACGAAGAATGGATGTCCCCATGTTACCCACGCCGATAATGCCTATCCGCTTCCTCTTTGCCCCCCTCTCGTTCATTCTATTCTTTCATTGGATGTATAAGCACAACGTTATTGCCACGGAGTACCACAGAACCAAGCAATCTCTTCCTTTCTCCATTTTCCATCTCGTTTGCCCAACTCAGGTGCAAATTCAAGTAATCATCCACCGATGTCAGTACACCCTCCAGCATGCTCCTCTCACCTTTCATCTCTACATGCACTTTTCTCCCCACCATACTTTGCACTCGTTTATTTGGAAACATAGTCCCTCCCTTCTACCTTTTCTATTCTATCTACTTTATTATTTAAAAGATATGTATAAACACCATGATCTGGTCGTTGTGGGTAAAGTAGTAAATCCAGAAGGAATATACGACACTCAGATAGGCATTGACGATGGATATATTACAGAGATAAAAAAGCAGGGTTTACGAGGCGAGAGAAAGATAGAGGCTACAAGTGGTTGTTTAATTTTCCCCGGGTTTATTGATATGCATGCTCATTTAAGGGAGGATAGCAGCCATAAATGGGACTACAAAGAAGATTTCCGCTCAGGCACTGCGGCTGCACTTCATGGAGGTATAACTACCGTTGTGGACATGCCAAATACCCCTTTGCCTGGCATAAATTCCGGGCGAATAATAAAAAAGCGCGAACTCGCACGTTCAAAGTCGAAAGGTTTGATTGACATCTTTTTCTACGGCGGTGTAATGGGATCCAACACTGATATAGACACAAATGCGATTGTGGATATGCAAAAAGAAGTCGTTGCTTACAAAATATACATGTGCGAGACAACCGGGGGATTATATATCCAAAAGCAGATGCTTTCAAAAGCAATTAAAACGATAGAAAAGACTTCTAAACCCGTTGTAATTCATTGTGAAGACCCAGAGATTATAGAAAAGAGGAAGGAGGAATTAAAAGTAAAAGGGGAAGAAAGGAGTCGTGACTATTCCGAGCTAAGACCTGAGGAAGCGGAATTGTCAGCAGTCAAGAAAGTTTTATCCTCTGTTTCAGCTTCTGCCTCTTCAAGCGACACCAAAATCAAAATTAATATTAATATTGCTCATGTT
>JAGXOR010000237.1 GCA_023659785.1 Methanomicrobia archaeon LH_S13 | reverse complement strand
GCGGCAGTTGGAGGAGGCAAACTATCTGTTGAAAGAGAGACTGGAGAAGATAGAGGAGGAAGACAGGAAGATAGCGAGAGTAGTTAAAGAGATAGACGAGAGAAGCGCATCGTATGAGGACAAAGTAGAATTTTTCGTGGATAACTTAGCGCGGGGAATAGGAAAGATAGCAGCAGGATTTTATCCCAATGAGGTGTTAGTGCGATTATCGGACTTTAAGACAAACGAGTATGCAAATTTAATCGGTGGGTATCTTTACGAGCTCGAGGAGAGCAATCCAATGATAGGTTGGAGAGGTGCTTCGCGTTATTATGACGATAAGTTCAAGCAGGCATTTGGGTTAGAATGCCGGGCGATAAAGAAAGTGAGGGATGAGATGGGGCTGACCAATGTTAAGGTGATGGTTCCGTTCTGCAGAACGCCAGAAGAGGGGAGAGAAGTAATAAGGACAATGAACGAATTTGGATTGAAACAGGGAGAGAATGGATTGGAAGTGTACGTGATGTGTGAAATCCCCTCGAACATCATATTGGCAGATGAATTTGCAGACGTGTTTGACGGATTCAGCATAGGGTCAAATGACCTGACACAACTGACACTGGGTTTGGATAGGGATTCAGACTTCGTGGCACGCTTATTTGACGAGCGGAACGAAGCAGTGAAGAGGCTGGTGAAGCAGGTAATAGAAGTTGCGCATGCACACGAGCCGGGGAGAAAGGTAGGGATTTGTGGGCAGGCGCCGAGTGATTTCCCGGAATTTGCTGAGTTCTTAGTGGAATGCGGGATAGATTCAATGTCGTTGAACCCGGATGCAGTAATATCAACGCGGTTAAATATAGCAGAGGTGGAAAAAAGGGTAAAAAAATGAGATGAAAGGATAAACAGAAATGCATATAAAGATAAGAGCGGATGACATAGTAAGGGTGCCACCAGGGAGATTGGGTGATGAGTTGCAGCCTACCGTAAAAGAGATGTTACAAGAGAAGCTGGAAGGCAGGATGGATAGGGAGATAGGAATGGTCATTGCAATACTGGATGTTGTAAATATAAAAGAAGGAAGAGTAATGATAGGTGACGGAGGCGTTTATTACGAAACGGTATTTGATATGCTTGTTTTCAGACCCGTGATGCAGGAAATAGTGGAAGGAGAAGTGGCGGAGATAGTGGAATTTGGCGCTTTTGTGCAGATAGGTCCGTTAGATGGATTGTTGCACATCAGCCAGATTACTGATGGATACATTTCGTATGACGAGAAGGGAGCAAAACTCGTTACTAAGGATACTGGTAGGACATTAGGGGAAGGAGAT
>JAGXOR010000236.1 GCA_023659785.1 Methanomicrobia archaeon LH_S13 | reverse complement strand
AAAACCGGAAATGAATTTTGACCGGGTTTTTTGGGATTGAAACAATTGATGATAATATCTATTGCAATTTTCCTTTCTGTACTTGTTTTCCTTTTTACTCTTTACTCTTTACTCTTCGCCGCCGGAGAAGTCAACACCCCAATCATATCCTCTTTAGCCAGGTCGAGTACGCGATGCTTCAATTCCTCAAGTTGCTTCGCAACATCTCCTTTCAGTTCGATTTCCTCACCACCCCTGAAAATCTCTTCTTTTACCTTTTCCCCAATAATATCATCTCTTTCCGGCTTTAATCTTATTATTACCGAATCGGGTGGCATGAATTTCTCGTATTCTTCCAGTGTAGCTCCTCGTCCTATTCCCGCTATCAATCCATCTGCATCGCCGTCTGTAATGCCTATCATGTGAATGTCAAACCTTTTCAGTATCTCGCCGGCAATGCTTGTCGTATCGTCCCCTATGGTCACTACAACTTCAACATCGGCATCATTGACATCCTCTATCTTCGGGAAAAGGTTCTCAACGGTGTAGAAAAAGCATGCCATCTTCTTTCTCTTTCTCTTTCCTTCTCTCGACTCTCTTTCTGCTCCTATCTTTTTCGGTTTCGTCCTCCTGATCACAGTTGCAGTTTTTATCAGCTCTCTCTCCAGGTCTAAAGGAGGCAACTTTTCAAGATTATGTTTTATCGGCGTGCCGCCCACGATTTTTACAAGTTTCCCCTCTTTCGCTACTAACGTAACGCTACTATTTTTGTTTTCCCGCGATGACATTCCGATAACAATACCCTCTACAATTATCTTCTCATTTGGATGCACACCTCTTATCTCTCTATACACCAGATTTGAATGAGCATCCTTCTTGTATCGTGATTCGAGCTTAGAGGGTTCTCTCTCCTCGAACCCACTGAAAACTCCTGTTATCCTTATCCTTCTATATGTGTCCTCATCCACAGGCTTCAAAAGCCATCGAATAATAATCCTGCTGCCGTATTCCAATTGCACAAACGAAAGATTCTTCTTCGTACCGCCTCTATCAATGAAATTTCGCAGAACTCCTTCGCCAAACATGAACCCGCTATCTTCGGTCTTTGCATGGTTCACCAACACGATAAAATCTACTCCTTGCTTTAAGAAATCTTCCACTACTTCTGAGGGTTTCAAATCATTGCTTATGTCTATTACGTGCCGCATACCAGCGTCAATGACCGCTGTTTTACCCGTTATTCCACCCAAAGCCGCCTCTACTTCAAATCCCGCTTTCTCTAGTGTTTCTATCGCTTCCCCTTTTTACTCCTTTTTCTTATCGTCCCATAGCCTCTTTCCTCGAATACATCA
>JAGXOR010000235.1 GCA_023659785.1 Methanomicrobia archaeon LH_S13 | reverse complement strand
GGTTGAGTTTCGAGCGAAGGTGGGACACTCAGACACACCTTTATGTTATTAACTATGCTTGATTATATATAACATTTTTTATTACGAACGCCATTGATTTAATCTCTTTCAAAGACCCATCATCCAGCTCGATATTAATCTTAAGAAGCTTTGATTTAAGATCCAAAACACAGAATACGAACAAGTTGATCAGGTCTTTTGGCAACTTTATCTCGTGTTTCAGAATGTCAATGAATCCGTATTCTTTATCGCTGCCTTTATCGCTCTTTCGCCTCACAATTCGTAAAAAATAGATTCTGTCCGCCTTGAAACGTTCGACACACGTATTTTCCAGATCTACGTCCTTAAAATCATCTATATGCTTAATGTCCTTCTCCTTGAGTTCCGGATTATTTGAAACTAACCGCGAATATTTTTCATAAGCGACGTTAAAATCCTTGATCTTGACGTCAATTTCCTGTTCATCGCGGAACTGCAGTTTATTCCAGAATTTCTTTGAAAAGACGCTGTTAAATCCTTCCACCTGCCCGTTATTCCAGGGGCTTCTCGGAGCTATGTACAAAGGATAAACGCCCAGATTAAGCAGGAAAAACGCGAGTTTGCCAATGTGCCTCTCGTGCGGCAAATTAGCCCCGAATGCGGAATCGTTGTCTATTTTCAATATTTCCGGAATCGGATGTGTCTTCCAGAGTTCTTTCAATGCCTTTATCGTCTCTTCAGCGGTCTGTCCTTCAATTCTTGTTACTATGCCCTGCTTTTGCGGGCGGATGTATTTGCAAGAGAGGAAATTAATTCGGTTATCAGCGCCTTTGAGATACCTCGGACCGATAAAATCAATACTCATCATGCTTTTACCCAATTTGGTCAGCGTATATTCAGGATATTTCATGTATTTGCTCCGCCCCTTTCTCTTCTTTTCCGAGCTTTTCACCATTCCTGCCTCTTTCAATACTCGGTCTACATAGGACTTTGAGACTTTTTTGCCCGTCTGGTTTTCATAATTTTTCTTTACCACCTTTGAACCGATAAAATAACTGTCTTCTTTCTCTAAATCTGTTCTTATTTTTATAATTTGCCGTTTTGTTTCAGGCGTGTATTTTCTCGATTGCCCCTTTTCCCCGCCTCTGTTGTCGCTTGATATTTCGCTTTCATCCATCTGCACCCATTTACCTACACTGTTTTTGCTTGCCAGTAGATGACGTGCTATCTTGCGGTTACTCCATCCTCTCTCGTGTAGCCCTTTCGCCTTCTTACGCTTAAATATTAATAACTTTTTGTTCATTTCAGACACTCTCTTCACCTACAAGAGTGTCCCTCTTCTGCATGAAACTCAACC
>JAGXOR010000234.1 GCA_023659785.1 Methanomicrobia archaeon LH_S13 | reverse complement strand
CTAATACTATCAAATAATAGAAAAATAGACAAAAAGTTCATATTTTGTCACCATACGTTAAAGGGATGAAATGGCTGAAGCCATCAAATCATCTCTTCCAGCACTTCCTTCGCCCTATCAATTCTCACGCGCTTTTCGCGCACCAGTACTTCCACAACCCGGTCTATCATTTCACCTTTTGCACCAGCCGCTATCGCAACGTTCCGCGCATGTAAAGACATGTGCCCTCGCTGAATACCTTCCGTTGCCAGTGCGTGCAGGGCTGCGAAATTCTGCGCCAGACCCACCGCGGCGATGATTTCCGCAAGCTCGTTTGCCGTTTTTACGCCAAGTATCCCGAGGTTTGTTTTTGCAGTAGGATGAACCGTTGTTGCACCTCCAACGATACCGACTGCGAGTGGCAGTTCGATAGTTCCAACAAGGTCGTGGTCGCGGTTCTTTTCCCATCGAGTTAATGGAAGATATTCCCCCGTGATGCTGGCATACGAATGTGCACCCGCTTCAATCGCCCTGAAATCGTTCCCCGTGGCGATTACAACCGCGTCTATACCATTCATTATACCCTTGTTATGCGTTGCACATCGGTACGGGTCGGACCGTGCAAATAAGTATGCGCTGACGATTCGATCCACAACTTCCTCCCCTCCTATTGCATCCATAGCAAAAACAGCCCTCGCACGCGCTAACCTCTGTGTTGCGAGATTTGAGATAATTCTCAGATTTACTTTTCCACCCGTGAGCTGCTCAATAAATGGTGCAACCGCTTCAGCCATCGTATTTACCGCATTTGCGCCCATTGCATCCTTAACATTGACCAGTAGATGGACAATCACCATAGGACCAGCAGTCGTGTCAATGACTCTTACCTCAAGGTCTTTCGCACCGCCGCCGAGATTCATAAGCGTGGAGTGATCTTTATTGGCGAGGTTTAAAATTCTGCGCTTACTTGCAATAATGGTAAGTTTTGCAGACGCAGGGTCGGAAACATTTGTTAATTGGATTTGTCCGATCATTATGGATTCCGTGGAACTTGTTTGGAAACCGCCTTTCTCCCTTGCCATCTTTGCAGCGTTGCTCGCTGCTGCGACAACAGAAGGCTCCTCTATTGCCATTGGTATCAGGTAATCCTTACCATTAATCACGAAATTCACGGCAATGCCTATTGGTAAGGGCATGGAGCCAACAACGTTTTCTATCATTCTGTTTGCTATTTCTCCCAGAGAACCGGTATCACCAAGAACTTTTAGCTCCTCTTCATTTAACCCTGCAAAATCCCTTACTGTCTCTAACCTCTTCTCTGCACTCAGCTTATAAAATCCTGATATTCTTGACGTTCTCATTGTGAACTACTCCTCGCTATCGCAAGGGGCTTCCTACTTCAACGATAGAACTTG
>JAGXOR010000233.1 GCA_023659785.1 Methanomicrobia archaeon LH_S13 | reverse complement strand
CGAAATCATAGAAGGCTTTTTAGGGTTGCAATTCTAATATAACAAAGTCAAGTTAACTCTTCTCTTGAATAGCCAAACATTCTAACAAATGCATCATTTACATAGGTGATCTGATCCTGTTCTCGAGATTACCCATAGCTATGCCATCAACTGAACTGTCAGCAGCATGCGAAAATATCTTCAGTTTCTCCTCAGCCTTCTTACGCTCGGTAATATTTGAGTATATGCAAATAGTATAATCAAAATTTTCGGGTTTTGGTTCTTTTCCACCAAAGTACCCAACTGAGTTTAATTTTAACGGGACTGTTCCTCCATCCTTGCGGTTATAACTTTGATACACGCCTTCCAGCGTCTCACCACGCATTAATTTCGGCATATATTCTTTTTCTGTTTTCTCTATCATTTCATCAGCGACCAGGGGAGGAAGAACCACTTCATTTCCAGAAGCATTTATGAACCTCGATTCTTTAACAAGATTTATGTGTCCGATTTCTTCTCTTGACCATCCTGTCCACTCCAATAGCCTATCAGTGCAATCGACTCTGTAATTCTTATAAACATTCACAATTGCAACAGGAGAACGGTTGCACAGGTCTGTATATACTTCAGCTAAAATTCTTAGCGACTCCTCCGTCCACTTTCGCTTCAGAGCCCTGCGGATGTCCAGAAGCAGACGTCCCATATCATAGGGCTTTTGCAGATAGCTGAATGCTCCCAGGCTTACTGCTTCCATAGCGGTGTCGAGCGAAGCATAAGCAGTCAGGATAATATCCTCTTCCTTTATGGCTGCTACACCTTCTTTACCGGTCAGAACGGCTAAAGGAGTATAACCTTTGGCTTTTAACATATCGGAAAGGTTTTTTCCCAGTCTGGAGTCATCTTCAACAATTAATATTTTTGGCTGTTTCCCCCTTTTATTATTAATTTCGCTATTATCCCTTTTCGGCATTGTATATATATGATGTTACAGCCCACATTCCGCACATTTTGATATGAATCACTGCTGAATTTAAATTTATACACACCATTATGCAAATCTTTTAATATTAGATAAGTTATTCAGAGCCGGCCCTGAAGCAGTTTGTGGTTTCTCTGGTCATGTCTGATAGTTTGCCGGTTTTTATACAGGCTTTGAGCGGCAATACCTCGGACAAAAACCATTTCAGAGAGATCGTGCAAGCGTACGGACAGTCATTGCAAGAGCGAAGACAAGATATGGATATGGGACAGCGCGGGATATTCGGAGAAGAACCTGAAAGCGATTTCTGAAGATTCCTCAAAGACCCATTATTCTTCGCGCATAGCATGTTCCTGGAGAAGGAAAGCCGGATAGTTGCGATGGTGATGATCATGGGGCTTGCACTCATGATTTACGCTATCGCGGAGCGCAAATTGCGTGAAGCACTGGAG
>JAGXOR010000232.1 GCA_023659785.1 Methanomicrobia archaeon LH_S13 | reverse complement strand
GGTCAAGTATTGAAATCTTATTATCCACAGAGAGAAGAACATACCACTCACCAGATTTATAGTGCTTAATTATTACCTGTTTTATCTTACCTTCTATCTCACGGTGTATCCTAATAGGAATATTACCAACCTTTGAGATATAGAGTTTATCCAGTCTTTTACCAGTCTTTATGACCTTGAATCCAGACTGATTGAGGATGAAGCTCTTAAGGTTACCATATTTCTTATATCTAAGCTTACCGACTTTCTTCCCGTTGTGCTTCAATTCTCGTAACGCCTTTAGGTTGTTATATAGCATGAATAGAACCATTTGGAGTATTTTAGAGTTTACTCTTTTTAGTCCTTCATGTTCTTCTTTCATTGCAGGCAGCATCGCTTGTAACTTGTAGCGAGATGGTATCTTCTCGCTCTCATTCCATATAGCTAAGAAGGAATTGTAGAGCAACCTACATACTTCTAATATGAATAACAAGTTATTTCTCTCTTCCTTGTTCGGATACAACCGAAACTTATAGGTTATTTGCATTTTTTCAAATATCTTTTATAAGCTACTCTACTTAGCATATCAGCTTCTCCATTCTCTTCCCGGGGTATCCATATAAATTTCGTCTTTTTACCTTTCAATAGTTCTCTGATTTTGGGAATAAACCTCCGAGAGGTTTGTGATTTAATCTGCCAGTCTCCCTTCATTTGATTTATTACTAACATTGAGTCTCCTTTTATCAGTATCTCGTCTTCTATCCCCTGTCCTTTTAGCCACTCTATCGCTCTTTTCAAGGCTGAATACTCTGCAACATTATTTGTCATCCCTTTCCCTTCTCCTATAACTCGTGCTCCTCTTTTTATTGCCTTTTCGCTTTGATAAATGACATAGCCATAGGCAGCTACTCCTCCTGGATTTATCGGTTCACATAGCCCATCAAAATATATTGTTATCATTTCTTCTCGCCTTGAGATTCTACATATTTCTTGAGTTGGTCAAGTGTAACTTGTCCAGTCGTAGCGAGGAAATAAGAACGGGACCAGAACATTTCTTTCCACAGTTTCTTCTTTATTTCTGGGAAATTCTTCTTTATCTCCCTCGATGTGATGGTCTTTAGTGCATTGAGATATTTTGGTATCACCAATATTGGCTTCGCTTTGAAAATAATATGGATATGGTCGGTGTCGCATTCTTGGTTAATAATATCAACATCGAAGGTGGTGCTTATCTCCTTAGTCTTCTGTTTGAGGAAATCTATTATCTTATTGTCCAGAAAGACCGCTTTGCGATACTTCACTACCTGTACGAAATGGTACTGCAGAGCGTACACCGAATGAGCACCTTTATCAAGTTTATATTCCATAGTTATAATAATATGGATACCCCCTATATAAGCTTTTCGATAATCTCAATGATGTTTTTTATAGAGTAGAAAAGATAGAAAAA
>JAGXOR010000231.1 GCA_023659785.1 Methanomicrobia archaeon LH_S13 | reverse complement strand
CCTGTGGTTTTCAAATGGAAATATAAAATGGACGAAATTCCTGGAGGGGTGGTGCCGAATGTTTATTGATATGATAAATAGGAAACGCTGCACTAGTTGTGATATCCCAAATATAGCATGCCTTATTCTCTGCCCGGTAGCTTCTTTAAAATAGCTATCTAACCTTTCGCCGTCGAAAAAGAAGAAATCACGTATTCCATGTGGGACAAAACGCTCTACATTATTCTGTGCATCCTCCTCTGTTAATATGTTAGTATTTCCTTTATCGTCTACAATTTTTACTTCAAACACAGAAGATGATGGCGATGGTAATGAGTTTTTATGAATAATGTAATCACTTTTTCTTGTGAATATTATTCTTTGTTTATTATCAATTTGAATCCACAATTCGACAGCAACTTGTCTTTTTTCTCCCTCTTCTGCATTTTCTATTGTTTTAAGATTTAAACGATGTAATTGTAATTGCTCCGAATCTTTTGACAAATGAGGTTCTTCTTTATAAAGACACCAATTTATAGCATTAAGAAGGTTTGTCTTACCCATACCGTTTTTCCCTACAATTATGTGTAAATCATTCCCTGAAGTTTGCTTGAAGGACAGTTCAACATCTCTGTACTGCCGATAATTTTTTAGTTTTATTTTTTCAATCCTCATCTTCTCCACTCTCCTTTATCACGTATTCTTTTATTTTCTTTTTGTATAACTCCTTAAATTGCCCTGGGTTTGTGGCTTCTTCATAAATCATTTCAATCAGAAAATCTTGAATTGATTCATCAGCTTCAGAATTTTTCCGGATGGCTTCTAAAATTCTTTCGTTAACTTTTCTATATCAACCAATGAATCTGCCAAATCGTCTTTCCAAGAAGGATTTGAACTATCTGCCACGATATAATCAAAAGTAATCCCGAACTTATCAATTTCTCTCTTCCATTGCTACACAAGATGCTGATATGGGCATGTAATAATCACAGCGAGCTTCTTATGTGTTTCATTTGTTCTCATTAAACATCCCAAAGCGGCAAAAGTTTTACCTGTGCCTGTTGCCATTTCAAAGATTCCCCTCATCCCGTTCTTAACCCAAGATTCAACCGCCTCTTTTTGATGCTCAAACAGCATTATTTTATCCCTTCTTCCAGATACCTTTGGATACCACTTCTCCAAATCGAGTTTTTCAATATCCTTCGGAGCTAACTCTATTAACTTCTTTTCAACAGCCTCCGGTATTTTCATAACTTTCACCCTTTCAGATAAATTGTTCCAAAACGTGTCAAACTTGAGAATATCCGCTTCTACATACTCTCGCTCAGAAGGGTCCCAACTTCGAAAAACTTTAAGAGGATTTTGATTAACCCACCCCTTTTAAGAATATTAACAATCCAATAAGTTTTCTTGCTCATTTTTTCTGTTTTTTCTCATCCTAACTGCTCAAATC
>JAGXOR010000230.1 GCA_023659785.1 Methanomicrobia archaeon LH_S13 | reverse complement strand
ACGTTTTGCATCATTTGCAAGCCGCTCAAAAAATTAAATACTAAATGCCTGATTATTATTTTCTCGTGAAAATCTGTGTAATCTGAGGGGTTAGCTAAACAAATACTTTTTTTATGTCCCGCTCCACAGAACTACAAAAAGATAACTGATGTAGACAGCAGCCAGCACACATGCCTCTTTTTTGCCCACTCTTTTTCTGAACATAATTACACCTAAGAAGACGAACACGGATATTAAAAGATAGAAAGCGGATAGCTCTATGCTTCCATGAATAGGAGTTACAGCAACGAAACTGAATGGCAATCCTATCCCAGCCAGAATATCAAATATATTGCTGCCAACTGCGTTAGAAACAGCTAAGCTTCCCATACCCTTCTTTGTCGCTCCCGCCGACACGAAAATGTCTGGAATCGAGGTCGCTATCGCTATGATAATCAAGCTGAAAAGCGATTCAGACAAACCCAAAGAACTCGTAACATAAACCGTTGCCCTCACCATTATATCAGCACACAGAGCTATACCGACAATTCCTATGCCCGTAAAAAAAATTGCACGCTTTGTTGGAACATACGTGAACTCCTCTTTAGGCACGAACCGCCCGTTAATCGCATCGCGGAAAAGCCAGATGAAATAGACCACATAAAGCAAGAACCAGATTAGTGCCTCCCAATGTCTCAAAACCCCATCCCAGATCGTCACTATCGTGACTATCACGACGAATAGGTAGTATGCTCCATCCCTTTTGAGCACTTTCTCATCGAGAACGCATTTTCTCACCCAGAAGGAGAAGGCAATTAATAAAGTGATATTGAAGATTGCTGAGCCCACGATTGTCCCTATACCTATGTCCGGATGTCCTTCTACAACGGAAAAAACCGAAGCTCCCATTTCCGGCGAACTGCTTACAATTGCTGCCACAGAGGCACCTACAACTGATTCAGGCACGTTGAAACGTTTAGCAAGGGTGCCTAAACCCGTCACAAAAAGATTTGTTAAATAGAAAAAAGCTATAAAACAACCTGCCAGAACAAGAATAGCAATTCCTAATTCTAACCCGTAGCTCAATCTCTTCACCTTCCTTTATATATGCTATTTTTGTTTGTTTGTTTATTCACTTTCTTAAAGAACCTCACATTCACCTTCCCATATTGGTAACTAAATAATCGAAACTCATGGTGGAAATATGGTGCAGAGTTCTGGAAATACGATAAGAATCTTAAAGGGGCAAAAGAAGCTTTTACAGAGTTTCAAAGAAGTCGGCATCTGGCTGTCAACAAATTCTATGATTGCACGATAAGAAACAACGAAGATGGTGTGTGGATCAATCAGAGTGACAAGTGACAACAACACAATTGAACGGAATATGATTGTGAACAACGATATGATGACAAAATATGAACTTTTTGTCCATTTTTCTATTATTTGATAGTATT
>JAGXOR010000022.1 GCA_023659785.1 Methanomicrobia archaeon LH_S13 | reverse complement strand
TTTCAGACACTCTCTTCACCTACAAGAGTGTCCCTCTTCTGCATGAAACTCAACCGTTAATGGTCTTGTTCTTACTGTTCTGTGGTATTCCGCAGAAAACTGTTGCTTCTGTAACTAATTACTCAGATAGACAGGTCAGGAACCGGGATTTGAAGAGATAGAAGCCATGGGTAGTTTCCATTAAAAATTAAAAATAGAAGAGTATGTATGAAAAGAAACAGCAAGGCACTCTTCACTCACTTAACTTTCACTTCTTCTCTTTCTCTTCACCCTCTCCCTTAACATCATAATCCACATCCACGTAATCACCTTCACCCTCTTTCTTTCCTGTTTCTGTTCCCGTTCCTTTCCCCTCTTCCTCCTTCTTTCGCTTCTCCGCTTCCTCAGCAGTCTTCTTCTGCGCCTCCTGATACACCTCCGCAGAAACATCGTGCAGCGTTTTCGTCAACTCATCCGTATCCATTTTTATCTTCGCCACATCCTTGCCCTTCAACGACTCCTTCAACTTATCCTTCGCACGTTCTACCTTCTCGCGCTGCTCCTTACTTATCTTATCTCCAAGCTCACTTATCGTGCGCTCAGAAGTATAAATGAGCGAATCAGCTTGATTTATGACTTCCGCCTCTTCCTTACGCTTCTTGTCCTCTTCACCATATTTCTCCGCATCGTGCACCATCCGGTCTATATCATCTTTTGGAAGTTTTGTTGATGCGGTTATTCGTATCGAAGCTTCCTTTTCAGTCCCCAAATCCTTTGCATTCACGTTTAAAATCCCATTTGCATCTATATCAAACGTCACCTCGATTTGCGGCATACCGCGAGGCGCTGGCGGAATACCATCTAAATGGAACCTACCAAGCGAGGTGTTATCCAACGACATCGGTCTCTCTCCTTGCGTGACGTGTATCTCCACACTCGTTTGATTATCTGCCGCGGTAGAGAATATCTGCGATTTCTTCGTCGGTATCGTTGTGTTCCTCTCGATCAGCGTAGTTGCAACGCCACCCAGAGTCTCAATGCTGAGCGTAAGAGGCGTAACGTCAAGCAAAACTATCTCTTCCTTCACCTGTCCGCCAAGGATACCTGCCTGTATTGCCGAACCTATTGCCACCGACTGCATTGGGTCAACTCCGCCCACCAGTTTCTTACCTAATATAGATTCAAATCGCTCTCTCACTACCGGCATCCTCGTTGGTCCGCCAATAAGTACTATTTTATCTATATCGCCAGGCGAGAGCTTTGCATCTTCTAACGCTCTTCTTATCTGAGGCTCTAACTGTCTCAACGTAGGCTCAGCCAACTTCTCTAATGTCGCTCGCGTTAGCGTCGCCTCTAAATGCTTTGGCTCTCCTCCGGAAACAGCAATGAAAGGCAGATTTATCGTTGTAGACACAGAAGAGGAGAGTTCTATTTTCGCTTTCTCTGCCTCGTCTCTTATCCGCTGCATCGCAGTAAGGTCATTCCTCAAATCTATCCCTTCTTTAGCTTTAAATCCGTCCACAAGCCACTCTACCATGGCTGTATCTATATCCGTTCCACCAAGATGCGTATCCCCGCTTGTAGAAAGCACCTCAAATACTCCTTCCCCTATGTCCATGATAGTAACGTCAAAAGTGCCACCACCAAAGTCGAGAACCGCAGCTTTGTATTCGCCTTCCTTTCCAAGCCCATAAGCCATTGCCGCAGCCGTCGGCTCGTTTATTATCCTTTTTACTTCAAATCCCGCAATCTCACCTGCATCCTTTGTTGCCTGTCGCTGGTTATCATCGAAATACGCAGGAGCAGTAATAACAGCAGCATCCACGGACTCGGCTAAATACGTCTCTGCATCCGTTTTTATCTTTTGCAATACCATCGAAGAGATCTCTTGCGGTGTGAAATACTTATCAATCGTCTTCACGTACATCTTCCCAGAAGTCCCCATCTTCCTCTTTGCTTCTCTTACCGTGCCTTCCTGGTTAACCACCGCCTGTCTCTTCGCCGCTATGCCTACCAGCCTCTGACCATCCTTCGTAAACGCCACTACCGATGGAAACATCTTTCCACCGTATGCACTCCCTTCTGCACTCGGTATTATCTTTGCATCTCCACTTTCATCTACGAAAGCCGCTTCTGAGTTCGTTGTTCCAAGGTCAATGCCTATTATCCTTCCCATTTTTATCTGCACCTCTACCTCTATTTTTCTATCCTTCTGCTAAAATATAAACTTTTCAACACTTCTCTTTTAAATTAAAAAATTAAAAAAAAAATTTCCCAAACCTCAATACCTTTATTTTTCCTTTTTGGGGAATTTGGCTATTGGGATTTGGTAGTATTTTGTTTTGGGATTTCTTGCATAGCAATGCCTTAACCCTAGTATCCTCCCATTCCTTCTGCTCCCGGATAACCGCCACCTGGCGGCATACCTCCTGCTCCTGGTGGCGCCTGCTCAGCACTCGATGCAATTACATCGTCTATCCTCAGGATCATCGTTGCTGATTCTGCTGCTGAGCTTACAGCCTGCGTCTTTATTCTCAGGGGCTCAATAACACTCGCTTCCAGCATGTCCATTGGTTCTCCTTTGAACACATCCAGACCCGCATATTTATCCCCCGCTTCATGCGCAGACCGCAGTGCAACGAGCATATCTATGGGGTCTAAACCTGCATTCTCGGCAAGCGCCCTTGGAATGAGCTCAGTTGCCTCGGCGAATGCCTGTATTGCCAGTTGTTCTCTACCACCTACGCTTGCAGCGTAATCACGCAGCTTCATCGCCAGTTCTATCTCCGTGGCTCCTCCTCCTGCTACATACATGCCATCCTCCACAGCACAAGTCGTCACTCTTAATGCGTCATTCATTCCTCGTTCTAACTCGTCTACTACGTGCTCTGTTCCACCTCGCAGCAATATTGACACTGATTTCGGGTTCTTGCAATTCTCTACGAATATCATCTCTTCACCGCCTATCTTCCTCTCCTCAACTACTCCGGCATCTCCAAGGTCTCCTAGTCTGATCTCCTCCAGAGTCGTTAATACTTTCCCGCCTGTTGCGCTCGCCAGCTTCTTCATGTCGCTCTCCTTTACTCGTCTCACAGCCATTATTCCTTCTTTTGCAAGATAGTGCTGTGCCAAATCATCTATCCCTTTCTGACAGAAAAGCACATTCGCTCCGCTGTCTTTCACCTTGTCCACCAGGCTCTTCAGCATCTTCTCTTCCTCATCCAGGAACCCTTTCATCTGGTCCGGCGAAGTAATCTCTATCTTTGCATCCACCTCGGTCTTCTCTATCTCCAACGCTGAATTTACCAACCCTATCTTCGCATCCTCCACGAGCTTTGGCATTCCTGAGTGCACTCTCTCCTTGTCTACTATCATTCCTTTTATCAATAGTGTATCTTCCTTGCTTCCACCCGTTTTCTTCTCTAACTTTACGTGGTCAACGTCTATCTTCTCTTTTCCTCCTTTCTCTGCTATTGCCCTTACTGCGTCCACTGCAAGCTCTGTCAGCATCTCTCTTGCAACCTCGGCTCCTTTTCCGGTCATAGAAGTCCTCGCTATTTTCTTTAGCGTCTCGGTATCCTCGGGCGTGACGTCCAGTGCCAGCTCCTTTAACACTTCATTCGATTTCTCCGCTGCTAATCTATACCCTGTTACAATCAACGTCGGGTGCACCTCTTGTTCCAACAGCTCCTCCGATTTCTTCAGCAGCTCTCCTCCAATAACTACTGCAGTTGTCGTGCCATCTCCAACCTCGTCGTCCTGCGTCTTCGCTATCTCCACCATCATCTTCGCCGCTGGATGCTCTATGTCCATCTCCTTTAATATACTCGCTCCGTCATTTGTTATTACAACATCACCCGTGGAACCCACCAGCATCTTATCCATCCCCTTTGGTCCGAGCGTAGACTTGACCGCAGCAGCAATGGTCTTTGCTGCGAGAATGTTCCTGCTCTGTGCGTCCTTTCCTCTCGTTCTTTCGCTTCCTTCCTTCAATACCAATATCGGCGATCCGCCTAATTGTGCCATTTGTTTCATATCACCTCTATTTTTTTATATTTGTATTTCTATATAAAGGTTGAGATATAAAAACTTAAAATTATTAAATGCATTATCCCATATTTTTCTTGGCGCCTTGGTAGCATAGTGGTAATGCGCCACCTTGGTAAGGTGGAGATCGCGGGTCCGAGTCCCGCCCAGGGCTTTACCAAAGAAACAAAAACAAAAAAGATACTTGTAATATTACTACGATTAGAGTGTAACGACAGATAAAGTTATCATCAAGATACCGAGGGAATTGTATGAAAAGTTGCAGGTGAGGATAGAGAGCACTGGATTCTCCAGCGTTACAGGATTTATCGTTTTTGTGATGCGGAGTTTGGGGTCAAGCGGTAAGATAAAAGAAGAGGATAAGCTAACAGAAAAGGGGGAAGAAGCGACTTTTAGCGAAGAGGAGGAAGAAGAGGGGAAGAGGAGATTAAGAGCTTTGGGCTATTTGGAGTGAGCACAAATGGTCATTATCAACATTTAATTTTAATTTTAATTTTGCTCTCCTACTTTATCACGAGGAGTTGGGGTGAAGCGAGTTTAATTACCTTCGTCTTTCATGGGATTAGGGTAGTTCTGTATGCTATGCACTTTATGAGTGTGCATGGGAACTAACGGCGTGGGGTCGTGCCACAAATCCAGGTATCAACATGTTCTGGTTTTATAATAAGAGAAGCGTGTGCGGAGTTCGAGAACCCTGCGGTTCTGTGGAGCATGGGAAAAGGCAGCACAACTGCTCTCGCGCTGTGTCGAAAAGCCTTCTTCGGCAAAATACCATTTCCTGTAATCCATTTCCGTAAACTTTATCGGTTATCGGATTTCTTTCTTTATTTTTACCACAGCCTCTCTTAGGTGTTGATAGGTATAGCCTAATTCCAAAGCTCTTTCAGGAGCACTTTCAGGAGATTCTGGGCAAGGTCTCCATCTCCACCCTCCTCTAAATATAAAGTCTGTTTTTGTTCCCTTAATATCTATTGTTATTTTATTATTTTTTATTATCCAATTTTAGTTAGTTTCTTTTTATATATAAATGCTCTTCTATCGCATCACTGATACAACCTATTCACCCCGTCGATCATTGCACGCACTGATGCAATCACTATATCTTCACTCACACCACTCGCTGTTATCGTTTTATCAGCCCTGCTTATCTTTACTACAACATTCACCAGCGCATCTGTTCCACCGGTGATGGCATCAACGTGATACTCTTCAAGGCGTAAATCATCCATTTCCCTCCCTGACATCGCCTTCCGCAATGCACTTATCGCCGCATCCACAGAACCAACTCCAACTCCCGCTTCCACCACTTCCTCTCCATCTACTTCCAATCTTATTGACGCGGTTGGATACACGTTCTTCCCGGACACAACAGACAAATCAACAAGTTTTATCTTCTCTTCTCTTTCTATACTCAACACACCATCCACTACTGCTTGAAAATCAGCATCGGTAACCAATTTACCCTTGTCCCCAAGCTCTTTCACCTCCATCAATATTTTACTCATTTGTTCTTCATCTATCTTCGCGATGCCCATTTCTTCCAGCGCCGTTTTCACCGATGCTTTACCTGTATGCTTTCCAAATGTAAATCTCCTCTTTCTTCCTATTATCCCCGGATCAATTGGTTCATATAAACTCGTGCCTACCAGTATCCCGTGAACGTGCATCCCGGACTTGTGCGTGAACGCGTTATCGCCCATAAGCGGTTTGTTCGGCGCAAGTGGCATCTTTGTTAAATCCCTGACTAACCGCGAAGTTTCATATAATTTCTCTTTTACAATGTTCGTTTTCATGCCGTAAAGCAGCTCCAGAGCCATTACTACTTCCTCTAAGGATGCGTTACCCGCCCTTTCGCCCAACCCATTCATCGTTACGTGCACCACCTTCGCACCCGTTAGCACCGCAGCTGCTGAATTCGCCGTCGCCAACCCAAAGTCATTGTGACAGTGCACCGCAATGGGCGTGTTAAAATTGCAAATCACATTAAATATCTCTTTCGCGCGTTTCGGATACAAAACACCAACGGTGTCACAGAAGCTTAAACGGTCAATAACAGGTGATAAATCAGATAAGAAGGATTTTAAAAACTCTATGTCCGCTCTGGATGCGTCTTCTGCACTTATTTCCACTTTTAATCCATGTCCTCTCACATATTCCGACATCTCAATTGTCCTATTTCTCAGCGTTTCCCGATCTATCTTCAATTTCTTCTTTATGTGGTCGTCAGAAACAGGAGCGACTAAATTAACCGTGTCAACGTCACATCCAAGCGCAGCGTCAATGTCACCCTTCAACAACCGTGCGAACGAGCTGATTTCAGCATTTAATCCCTCATGCACTATTGCCTTTATTCCTCTTTGCTCGCCTTCCGAAATGATTGCAGTTCCTGCTTCTATGAAGTCAACACCAAGTATATCAAGTTGTTTTGCAATTTGTAATTTCTGTTCCGGCGTTAAAGATACGCCCGGGGTTTGCTCACCATCTCTTAACGTTGTGTCTAGGATGTTTACGGTTTTTACTTCTTGCATAGGCTATCATTCTTAACATTAAGGTTATTCATATATTTACTTATTTATTTGTGATTTATCTTTAAATTATGAAAACTATGCAAAACAAGAAACAGAAGGAAAAAACCTTAGAATGTCCAAGATGCTGGGTAGAGATGAAGAAGGAGGAAATGGATGTGCTGGGTCCCAACGTTATCATAGATATCTGCCCCAAAGGTCATGGAACATGGTTCGACAACAACGAACTCAAAAAGATTCTTGGGGACCGAAAACTCGCTGATTATCTGACGAAGCATATCGGCACGAAAAGCGAGAGTAAACTGGTCTGCCCTCGCTGTGGCGGGTTGATGGACTTAGAATATGCGGAAGATGTAGAGATAGACGTCTGCCTTAACTGTAACGGAGCGTGGTTGGACGGGGGTGAGCTGGAAAGATTGAAGGATAAATCAGAAGCAGGTTACACGGGCGATAAAGAGGCAAAAGCGGTAGAAGGGTGGGAAGATATGATGGCTAAACGGCGCAGAAAAGGGCTGAGTGGTTTGTTTGGGCGGTTGATGCGGTGAAAAAACTTTCTTTAATTTCCATGTTTGACTGATTTATCTTATCACAATACTCTTTAAGTGCATTACACTCACTGAAATAGTCAAACTTAGTTACAGAAGCAACCGTTTTCTGCGGAATACCACAGAACAGTAAGAAAAAGACCATTATCCAGCGTATCCAGTGAGATGGGTGATTCGATTCTAAAAAATCGCTTACCGTATCTGCAATGTTATGTCACTTTACTCTTAAATTCTTAAGTTAAAACCGGAAATGAATTTTGACCGGGGTTTTTGGGATTGAAACAATTGATGTTTTTTATATTCTATTCCTGAACGACAAGTGGCAATAATGACAACATTATTCTTTATTGCAATCCTAACCTAAATAAATGCGCAAAGTTTTGTTGTTCTATAAATCTATGTAAGTCATCAATAAGCATAATTCGTGGTCTCCAAATAATCTTGTAGAACTGTTTTAGTTTCTTTCTCCTATTATAAATAAAACCAAAAAAAGGGACACGGATAGTTAATATGATTCCAATAATCCCTATGATGGTTTCTATCATCTAATGTCTCCTCCTAACTGCCAAGCAAAATGGCGTCTAACGTTTTCGGTGTAAAAGAAGTTTTTCCGATAGGAAAATTTGGGTGAACCTGAAAGGCGAACCTTTTATGCTGTGTTATCGGAAGTTTTGCGGTCATCATACAATATCAAATAATGTTTTTTGCTTTTCTATCTCAACTTTTTTATTTCTTTTTATCTCTGCAACTTTACCATCCAATCTTTTTAATATAACATCATAATATTCCTTTGATATTTCCATTGTTATGAATTTTCGTTTTAGTCTTTTGGCAACTGCCACAGTTGTTCCTGTGCCTCCAAAAGGATCTAAAACTAAATCACCATTATTAGAACTTGTTTTTATTATTAGCTCTAATAAATCTTCAGGCATCTGACAGGGATGCTCCCCTATCCGTTCTTTAAAAGTGCCGCAAACTCTTGAAATTTGCCAAACATCATCAGGAATCTTTCCTAAAGGATTTGCCCGTTTATCTTTGTAGATAAGTTGCCTTGCAGAAGGAATCCTTATATCCCTATCGTTAAACGTAAATTGTTCTTTATTTTTAGTAAAATATAAGATATGAGTATGTGCACGATTAAATTTTTTTCTCTGATTTTGCCCAAAAGTGTAGTACCAGATAATCCAATTTCTAAAATAAAAGCCTGTTCTTTTTAAAATTACATTTATCTCTGCTGCGAATTCATCACCAATTGCAATGTATATTGTCCCATTGTTTTTAAGTAATCTATAAGTTTCTTTTATCCATTTTTCTGACCAGTTATAGTACTCTCCATATGGCATGTTATCATTATGAACATCATATTTTATCCCTATATTGAAGGGCGGATCTGCAAATACTAAATCTATAGATTTATCTGGTAATGTTCTCATAATTTCTATGCAGTCATCTAAATATACTTTGTTTACTTCCATTCTTGTTCTCCTTGTTTGAACAACTGACATGGTTTTATCTTGAATTGCAATTTTGTCGGATCCGGAGTTCCACCTTTCCTTTGCATAGTTATTTTTCCAATATGTAAACTCCCTTTGAGTGAAATTTCAACATCATCAGATCCAAAAAAATTCATCACAGTATTGATGTCTTTGAGTATCCAAGTCGTGGTCTTTTCTTGTTTATTGAGTCTTGTAACTAACATCCAGCCTGCAGACAATCCACCTCTGCCTTTAATAATATCGCTTACTACAAGGATTTTGTTCTCTTTGAAAAACTGAATTATTTTCTTTTGAATTACTTCGGGCATTTCAGTTAGAAACAACCTTCGCTTGTCTTTCGGTTTTATTTTACCAATTAACTTTTTCTGACTTTTAGGAAGGATTTCACCAGTAAAAAGTTTTAGCCACAGGGTTATTTCATTGTCAAATCTCCACATTTCCTGATAAAAGTCAACAGTTCTTTTGTCTATTTGATTATAGTCAGCGTCAGAATTTGCTTTTTTGAGCGATAGATTTTCAATTTTAAGTATATTTCCAATTTTTATGATGATCCTTATCTGAGCATCTGCTTTTTTAAATCTCACAAACTGCTCATATTCTTCTTCACTAACTCCAAACTTACTTAAATCACTTTTTTTTATTCTGGTAGGAACTTGAATCGCTTTTACAGAATCAAGTTCTTTAATATTGTAGCCCATAATTCTAAGCCATTGTTGAGCTTCTTTATCCTTTTTCCAAACATTAAACTTTTTACAAATAGCTTCTTCATTTGCAAATCCACCTTTTGCAGTCTTTGAGCCAAGTTCTGTTTTATCCATATTTTACCTCTTTAAGCAAAATGTCGCCTAACGTACCGGGCGTATCTGAAGTTTCCCGGAGGGGAATTTGGGCGAAGCGTAGCAGAGCTGGTGACGCTCTGTTAGGCGACGTGGCTTTTAAGACTGATTGAAAGTGGTTTATCTTTCAGTGCACTCATTTTTAGGATGGAAAAACCGATGATGTTTCCTTCTTCATCTACTTTCTCCATTACTGCATCGCTTTCTGTCTCCCTGAAGTATCCTGCTTTTCTCTCAAATAAGACTTCAAAATAATCTCCTTCCTTGTCATACCAAACTTTTATTTCCTTTCCCATAACACCTCACCCTTCTTTATCGTGTCCGTGAAATATGCAGTTACAATAAACATATCACTAACTAATACTTTAACTACAACACATATAGTCATTCCGAAAAGTTTTTACAAGAATTGTGCGGATATTAGTTAATGAAGAGGATAAAAATGAAGAGTAAAATCTGTAAGATCCTTTCAGAAGGAAGGGAAGAGATACGAAGGAGACTTGAAAACGAGAAGGACGAAAAGGTAAGAATTAGGCTGATTTTGCTCAGCCTCGTAGCTTCAGGACTGACTGTAGAGGATGCAGTGACACTGATAGGGATGAAACAGCGGATTGCTTATGTGTGGATCAACCGATGGTTAAAGAAAGGCTATGAGGGACTATTACCGAAGAAAAGGAGTGGAAGACCGCCTAAGTTGGATAAGGAGCAGAAAGAAAAACTGAAAGGGATACTGAATCAAAAGGAGTACTGGACAACAAAGGAGATACAAAGGCTGATAAAGGACGAATTCGGTGTCGAATATAAGAAAAGCAGGCTATACGAATTGCTTAAGGAGCTAAAGATGAATCATTCAAAGCCCTATATTCTGGATGTGAAGAGACCGGGAAATGCAGAGGAAATTCTTGCTGAAAGGCTGGATGAAGTTTTAAGAGATTTGAAAGAGGAAGGATACGAGTTGAAAGACATTATCATCGGATTCTTTGATGAATCCTCTCCTCAATTGTCTCCGAACACTGTGAGGCTTTGGTCTTTCAAGAAGTTGAAAATAAGGAAAATAACCACAAGACAGAAGAAAAGAGCCAATACTTTTGGATTTTATGCCATTAATGGAAATAGTGTGGTTTGTTTTCAGGAAAGGAGCAAGAAAGAGAACGTAATAGAGGTTCTGAGAATAATAATGGAAGATAACAGAGAAAAACCTATTGTGATGATTATTGACAATTTTCCCAGCCATAAGGCTGAGGATGTACGTAAAGAGGCTGAAAAGCTTGGAATACACCTCGTTTTCCTCCCTCCGTATTCCCCTGACCTGAATCCCATAGAGTTTATATGGAAAAGTTTGAAGAGGCTTATATCTGAAGTTTTCATAGGATCGGTTGAAAGTTTGAAGAGTTTTATAAAGGAGAATCTTCCAAACCTCTACAAAAACCAAGGTTATGCCAAAGGCTGGCTTAAAAAATTTTCGCCTCTTTTTCAAAAAATCTTCAGGCTAAATTTTTGCAATTTGTTGGCGGAATGACTATAATTACTTTCAATTGGTCATTGGCGAGTGCCTTTGTAGGATAAAGATAAAGTGCAGTAGCACTTTTATCTTGTTCCAATCTCTCAAAGATTGGGATGTTGAAAGCAAGCGTTTTCCCCGATGCTGTGGGTGTTGTTATAGCAATACTTTTTCCTGCTCTCAGGTACTCAATTGCATCGCATTGATGCTTATAGAGTTCAATGTCCTTTTTTAAGAGATAATTCTTAATGTTGCGCGATATATCTTTTTTCAGTTCCCCATAAATAGGTCCTTTAGGGGGTAGGATCCCAATATGTTCCACTCGATCCCTATATCGAGAATCCCTTCTAAGAAAGTTTATTGCCGCTTCCATCCTATTCTCTCCGTAATTCCAATTCGTCAGGCTCTCTGAAGCCTCTTTTCAATAATATGTCCCTCTCCTTTAATAAACAAGCTCTATTATGAGCTATTGCCCTTTTTATATCTCCTCTCAGCCATTCGCGCATACACAATCTTCCGTTACCATTAAACGGATCATCATATTGAGAAATTTCTAATCGTATAACAGCTTTTTCTTTATTTTCATATCTCTCATTATTAAGTTCTCTAAACTCAATTGGAATTCCAAGAAAATGAAATAAAACTCCTTTTTCAAAAACAGAATTAAATGCATAGAATGGCTTTTCAAGTCCGGATAATAACCCGCTAACTTCTTGTTTTTCCGATTCTATTGAACTTTTATTTACTGCGCAAATTATTTTCAGTACCTCTCTATTTATATATCCAAAAATGACAGGCGTTATATTCCTATATCTCCGAGAATCATCAAATCTATTAACGAACTCCCCTACTGTTTCTATATCAATAATTGTGCCTTTGAAATCGGATATTAGTTCCTCTTGATAGTATATTAACAATTTTTCACCCCCACTCTTCATGCAGTTTTGAAAAGATATTAGCAAGTGTAACTAAATCTTGTTTATTATGCTCAATTATTGGAATCAAAGGTCCTGCATTTTTGCTTCTCATATATGTCTCATAGAAATCCGGAACTAAAGCACTTGGGACATCATCTTTCCTTGCTATGCTGAGTAAATATTTCTCTAATGTGTTCAATCTGCAATTAGGTACCCTTTCTCTCCATGCACGCCTTGAAAAATGAAGTATATCAAAGTGTGGTTTCTCAAGGTCTCCTTTCATTCTGTAATACGCTAACCTCTCTCTAACATAAGGTATATCAAAGGTTCGTCCATTGAAGGTTATAAAGACACTAACCTCATTAATATGAGATAAAAATCCCATTAGAGCCGCCGGTTCTTCTTTTATGTTGCGTAAGAGATATTGGTTTATCAATACTTGATCACCAGAAATTCGGGCAACGCCAAACAGTATAATAGGTCTGGTAAAAAGCCCCATGGTTTCTATATCTAAAATGACAAAGTCCTCTTTGTTGTGAAGTCCTGAAGAATATAAGATTAACGGATGAGATTTTGGAAACCAATACCCGATCCAGTCAACAATTTGGCAAGTATCGCATTTGTTAAGGATTTTCAAAAACCTTTTAGCTTCATAACTAAAACGAGGATGTTCCGTAAGATCCTCAATTGTTTTATATCCCTCCTCTTTTAAAATCCGCTCTGTTACTTCGCCTATCCCATAAATCAATTTCAAATCTGATAGTATTTTCTCAGCAGTCTCTGTTTTAATTTTTCTGCTCTTTGGCACTCTTGATGGTCAACACCAAAAGTAATTGACGGTATAAATTCTCCGTAGCCTTCTTCCTCACCCTCAATAATCTCATATTCTTTAACCTTATCTACGCTTTCTCTCCATCTTTTGCCTATTCTATCAAATGTTGTTAATAGCCTTCCGCTAACAAACACGATACTTCTTCGACCCAATCTTCACATTCTCCCTCAATATACTCTAAAGTATCACCCATTTCTATTCACCTCCGTCTATCAGCACCTTTGTTTCTTCCTCCTCTTCTTTCATTTCCTTCCTGACTCATAGTTCTTCTCCCATTTTGAATCTGTCTGCCGAAGTCCGATTGCGTATAACGTTTTGCGGATAAAAGAAGTTGCCGAAGGCAATTTGGGGAAATCTTTGATTTCCTTTTTATCCGCTGTTAGCCGACGTGGCGACTCATTAGTTTTCCCACCACGGATGTCATCTTTTTGATATATCCTCTGAAAAGTGTCAAAAGTTGAATGGTTGTAGTTTGGATTTAATGCCTCCTCTAACGGTTCGATGACCTCTAAGAGAAAATTTACCTGTTCAGATGATACTACTTTCTTTACAAAACTTTCGCTCACAACCCCTGAATCCAACAGCAACCTGATTTTGTGGAAGTGATGAGAATACCTTCTTCTGTCTTTATCAATCTGTTCAATCTTGGAATAATCAGTCCATCTCATTTCGCCAAATTTCTTTGCGAAATCTGATCCATGCTGCTATTGCCAATTACGAAGATTTAGCATACCTGACAACATTTCAGGCGAACTGTAGGCATCCGTGATTTGCATAAGGATTTGTGCCAAGACTGTTTTTTGCGTCTCTTTGGCAGAGCGCCATGCAGCAAAAGCAGCACCGACTGCTCCTAAAGAGCCTATTAATGATATTAACCATATCCATTCTCCCATGTTTAACCTCCAACATCCAGTTTATGATTTTCCAAAGCCATGTCGGCTAACGTAGTATATCCGAACTTGCTTCGTATATCATTCCAATTTATCATTATATCCGAAGTACTTCAGTTATCTACGAATGGGCGAAATTTTCTATCTCCCAATTCTAATTTATCGTATTTTTGATACCAGAGTAGTTCCACATATTTTTTGTTATTGGGCATTTTTATCATCTCCTAAGCGCACATCTCAATCTTATTTATGAGATATGTTTTCTACCTATGTATGTAACGGCAGTCTCCTTATATATTCCCTCACATATCCTTTCTCTCTCCAGAGCCATACACCCCCGATTTCACTTAACGTTCCCGAGCGTATCTGAAGTCCAGCCGTAAGGCTGGATTTGGGCGAAGGCGATAGCCGAAGCCAGATATACTCTGTTAGGCGAAGGGGCAGCAAACTAAAATCTAAATTGAAAGACAACATGTTCTCCATTCCTCTTGTGATGAATAGTAAATATCCCGTATTTGTATAGCTACCTATCTCGTTAAAAGCTTTTCGGTTTTTTTGGCTTCATCCCAAACTAAGAAATGATGCTTATTTAAAGTTATGCATTAGCATTTCAGTAGGAGGAAGCCAAAGAAGAGAATTTCTCCGCGGGTCGCCAACCAGGTAAATCGGGACTTCGAGAGGCTTATCCTCCTGTCCATAATCGGTGCAGTAAGGGCAGCAAACGCCCCATGGGAATGCAATTCGTTCGGTCGTCCATGCTGGGATCCACGAATCGTCGCCGTCTGCGTTTAGCAGAAGCATGGTAGAGGCTGTGTTCTCAAGCCTCAAAAGATGTTTTGGTCCCGACATCAAAAGCATAAAAGGTTGGCTAAAGCGGCGAGAACTCGCAATAAAAGTGTTGGCGTGTAACATTAAAAGAGTGCTCTACATTGAAAGGGCAAAGGATTTGGGAATTCCCCTTTGGGTAAGTTGCCAGTAATTTCAAATTGGCACAGGCAAGGAACTCCCGAAATCCCCTGATTAGTGTATATGCTCTTCAACAAGAAATAGTTTACCCTGCCTGAGATAATCTGCAGGATGTTGCCTTGGTCTACATTGACTTTTGGGATGACGCAAAAAAATCGAAAAGTTTATATATCCCCACCTGAAATGAATCTAACATCTGAAAAGAAGGAGCGATAGATATGAAAATCACAAAAAAGATGGTCATTATTGGTTTGGCAGTGGTAGTGGTTTTGCTTGCGGTTTCCGGAGCTGTTATGTCCTCTCAGATGCACAAAGCCGAGAGCTGTACAATGTGCCATGAGATGCAACCCTTTTACGACTCCTGGTCCGTTTCAGCACATGGAGTAGGAGTAATAGAGGATTGCCACACATGTCATGTACCACACAAGGCGGAAATCCTTATTATTATGGAAGAGGGTATGCAGCATATCAAAGGTGTAGAAGCTTCAGAAATCGAAAGTGAACCCCCAGCAACTCCAAAAAACGACTATTGTATGGAATGCCACAAGCAGTACCCCGCAGGACATGAGGAACATATTGCGTGGATGAGTGAGAAATATCCGGAGTACAATCCTGAGTACACCCGCGGCCATGAGTGCGTAATCTGTCATGACGACCATGAAATGAAAGTTAAGGTGGAAACCTGCACGATTTGCCATCCAATACAGGGTTGAGCAGTAGTGCAACGTTTCCAAAATAATACGGCAACATTTAAATAGGGGTGGTTCCATACCTGATTTTATGCCATTCGTTAGCAAGAGGCCAAAATTAAAGTTGAGCGAAGAGGATCTTGAAATTTTGAGATCCACCAGCCGATCGAGGACTATGCCCCTTCGGGCCATTGAGCGTGCTAAGATGATTCTTGGTTATTATAATGGATGTTCAAAACCAAAGGATTATGGTTACGCCTCCGAACTCTGGACAAATCGGGCTTTGAC
>JAGXOR010000229.1 GCA_023659785.1 Methanomicrobia archaeon LH_S13 | reverse complement strand
CGAAAATTCACGTTTTGCATCATTTGCAAGCCGCTCAAAAAATTAAATACTAAATTCCTGTGAAATATAATTCCAGGTTATCTCCACGAGCTGACAGGTTTATCCGTTCCACAACCACAATAATCCCGCTAAACTTACCTCTCCTACGTCCTTACTCAATGTCACGGAGCATCTCGTCTAAATCGTATCCCAGTTCGGGAACCAACATCTCCTCTGCTCCTGCAGCTAAAGCCACTTGAATAGCTATATATCCACACTCCCTGCCCATTACTTCTACCACAAAAATTCGCTCCATACTCGTAGCACAATCCTGAATCTTATCTACCGCCTGACGCTGTCCTTCTTCAGTTACAAACTCGTCGCTGCGAACACTCCCTAAGATTGTCCCTCATCTATTTATAATCCCTGCCACTGAACGGTGGTCTAAGGGTTTCAGCTCTTCGTCAATCAAACCTGCATAAACTCGATGAATTCCTGTTACTTCTAATTCTAATTTATGATGCAATCCGTATCTCACCACGCTGCGTATTGCAGCATTCAATAGAATAAAAGATTTACTCCACCTCCTCAAACCTTCCCTCAAGCTTCTTTAACACATCGGGCAGCGTTGTGTATTCCATCTCCTCCACTGGAAGTCTGTGCGGCTCAAAAGGTCCATGCGCTCTCATGTAGTCTGCTATTTCCTGCGCCTTTCTCCTCGCGAGGTCAAAAGCGAGGTCATCGAACAAATCCGCAGTTCCCACCAACCTGCCATGACATATCTGGAAACCCGCAGCGATAACCCGCGGCGGTCCATCGAACCGTGTACATTGAGAATATCTAAAAGGAACGGGAATTATTGGTCCATTATGTGAACCTCGCATCCAGCCACTGACGAGATAAGGCAGTGAAAAGGGCTCTAAAACCTCTCCAAGCGCCGGTAACCCCCCTTGTGCACGCACTAATGCGACGGGGTCGTCTTTCCCCACGTATTTACCCGCGGTAAAGAACAACTTCTCCGTGCTTATCGCCGCCACCTGCTCATCTTCAGGTATTGGACTTGTATCCTTTGGAAACACCCTTTTTATCACATACTTGCTCTTCTCTCCTATCAAAGCGAGCAAAGCATACGTATCCTCAGGGCATCGCAAAAATACTCTCTTCTTCTCTTTTATGTCCCAAACCTCAAACGCGAATCCATCGTGCATCTTAGGGTCTATAACAAGCCCGGCGGTATTGAATGGGTCTGCAAATATTTTGTATATTGGATAATTAAAAGCACCTGGCTCTGTTTTGTCCATCATAAACGCTATCAACGGCTCAGACCCGCGCTCTGTGAATTCCATCTCCGCTATACCTGGACCCAAGCCTCTTATGTTCCCGCTGAAAGCATCCTTCAGCAAATCTTGTCCAGCTCCATGCAATTTAAGCTCCTTCGCCACTTGCACCTCCGGTTTCCATTCCCCCTTATCTGCAACCGTTATACAGCC
>JAGXOR010000228.1 GCA_023659785.1 Methanomicrobia archaeon LH_S13 | reverse complement strand
GCCGGGTAATGATCACTTAGGTGGACTTAAGACCGCTTATTTGTGAACCCTAACAAATCCAGTATGATAACCGTTAAATTTGGGAGAACGTCCAGGCAATTCGAGGTCGTAAAATCACCAATACCACATATTTTAGTCGACTCGAATAAAGAGCTACACGGATGGTGGAACGGGATAGAACCAGATGGGAACAGAGAATGCACTGCGGAAAAGCTATTAATAAACCCTTATAACGGCTGCAGCCATAATTGCCTGTTTTGTTATTCGCATGCGTTAGCCGGTTATTTCAGGTTATTTCGAGAAAAAGGAGTCGTTGCGGTATTCAAGGATTTTGATAAGAAAGTAGCAAAGCAATTGGAGGGGCTAAGAGTTGCGAGCTGCGGGTATCTTTCCCCAGTTACCGACCCTTTCCAGCCTATAAATGAAAGATACGAATTGAGTGAAAAGATAATAAAAGAGTTTGTTGACCGAAATATCCCGGTGCAGTTCACGACGAAGGGAAGAATAAGCGACACTACGCTGAAATTGATTAAAAAGCAAGAGCATTCGTTTGGCGAAGTTTCTATTCTTACGCTGGACGAAGATAAGCGAAAGAAGCTGATGGCTGGCGGTGCATCAACAGATGAACTGGCGCGGAATATAGAACGACTTGCGAATGAAGCTAAATTCGCAGTGTGCAGAATTGACCCGATAATTCCCTATGTGACTGATGGAGAGGAAGAACTGGAAGAATTGGTGCGAAGAGTAGTTGATGCCGGTGCAAAACACATAATAACGAGTTGTATGGATATTCCGAGAGTGTTGAAGAATGAACTTTATGAGGAGCTGGAGAAGAGGTTCAGGATTCCGAAAAGGGAATTTGAAAGGTTGTATACAGAAGTGATAAGCGGGCGGTTTCATGCGAATATAGAATACCGGAGGAAATTGTTCGGGCTGATGCGTGAGATTTGTGATAGAAATAAGGTAAAGATGAGTATCTGTATGGAGTTCGAGTCACTTGACGGTAAGAGAGTTAGAGGGTTGAATAAGGAGTTTATGAGTTCGAACAATTGTGAGGGTGTGAATGTGCCCATTTATGTGAGAAAGGGAGATGGTAAGCGGTTCGAGCCGGTTCAGCGCTGTGATGGTAATTGTTTGAAATGCCATTTCTCGGATAAAGAGCCGGTGTGCGGTATATCTGACCTGAGGAAGGCGGGTGCATGGAAGTTAAGGGATTATAGGCGGTGGAGTAAAGGTATAAAACCCTCGAAAACCAACCTTTTTTAGTGAGTTCGGAAGCTCCTTGCGATAGCTAGGAGTAGTTCACTACTTCGTCCATATAAATTTTTTCAATACAAGCTTGTATTGCTTTGCCACCTATCCATTCCAATAGCGAAGTTGTAATTCTGCCAGTCCGACTTCAGTAAACCAGTTGGATGCGTATGATAACAAAATATGAACTTTTTGTCCATTTTTCTATTATTTGATAGTATTA
>JAGXOR010000227.1 GCA_023659785.1 Methanomicrobia archaeon LH_S13 | reverse complement strand
ATATTATATTATATTATATTTATGGTAAACAAACTTAATATTTGTATAAACTTTTAAAATTATAAAAGGAGTTCAAAGGCCGGGGCTGGGATTTGAACCCAGGTCTTGGGATCCACAGTCCCAAGGGATACCTCTACCACACCCCGGCATTTTTGTTCAGATGCTTTTATAACCACAGATTACACACAACCTTTCTTTGGTAAAGGATGCTTGACCAAAGAAACTTATATTTTTTTGATAAAAAAAGTTTTAGTGCTAATCTTGTATAATCTCATAGTTTTTTTCCTCCGCTATCTGATACAATACAAGTATAAATTAGTGTAATAAAATTTTTGTAATAATATTTGAAGAGGTCATTCAAAAGTGGAAAAAATAGGCAACGTAGAATTGGGATTACAAAGAAGAGCTGTACCTGTTATAGTTGGTGTAATGAATAGCTTGTCCATTCACGAGGCGAAACGCGCGAAGGACAGCGGAGCTGATATAATAGAGTTGAGAATTGACCTTTTAAAAGGCGAAGAAAGAAGCATAGAAAAGATAAAAGAATTCATTGCAACGCTGAAAGATTCTCATTCGTCAACGTCAAAGTCAATAAAAATGCCAATAATCGTGACAAACAGGAAAAAAGAAGAGGGTGGCTCTTTCGCAGGCTCTGAAACCAAAAGATTTGGTATGCTGAGTAGCATTCTCGAAACTGCTGAGGTGGACGCCGTAGATGTCGAATTCTTTTCTCCAGCAGAGGGAAAAAGTGTGATAGTAGAAAAGGCGAAAAGTCTTCATATACCTGTTATTTTATCTTTCCATGATTTTAAAGGCATGCCAAGCCATAAAGATATAATGAAAATCATAGAGGGAATGTATGAAGAAGGAGGGAGCATTGCAAAGATTGCAGTGACGCCGAAGACGCTGAGCGATGCTTTGTTTTTGCTCAACCTGACGTATAAAATATCAAGCGAAAGGAAGTTGTTAGTGGCTATCGGAATGGGACCGGTAGGAAGACATCTGCGAGTGATTGCACCTCTATATGGCTCTGCATTGACTTACGGATTTATAGAAGGAGAGGAAGGAGTAGCACCTGGTCAATTTAGGGTGAATGAGCTAAGGAACATAATGGAGAAAGTAGGATAATTGCTCAATATCTTATTTTCCGTAAACGCTTTTTCTAAAAAAAGCAATCTATCAAATCTCTGACAATTTCTTTCGGTTCTGGTTCAGATTCGTTTATCCGAATAGGAGTGACGTGAGGGGGAGAAGTGGATAAGGCGCTGTCAAAAATCAGGGCAGGTCTTCACTTTCACTTCACCAAAATCGGTACCTGGTGGGGCATTTCAGAGAGGAGGGGGTAAGAAAAGAAATTGAGATTGACATTGACATTGACATCGTGGCATTAAATGAGGAGGTTATGAGATTTAACCATTTTGTTTCAAAACCTCTTCGTATGATGCTATCAAATCCGCATCGCACCGGGTGTAACCCCACAC
>JAGXOR010000226.1 GCA_023659785.1 Methanomicrobia archaeon LH_S13 | reverse complement strand
GCAAGTTCTATCGTTGAAGTAGGAAGCCCCTTGCGATAGCGAGGAGTAGTTCACAAACTGTGCTATCTAATCCGACTTTCAAATTTCTATCCCCCACCTATGGGATACAACCTCGTAAACATCGGTCTCTGCCACTTCGCCCATTGCTTTTTATTTTCAAATCAGATATGCGATAATATACTATGGAACGCAAAACAATCATTGAAACGTCGAAAGAGCATTTCGGTAAAATCATAGAGGAACAACTAAACCGCGTTGAATCCCTGAAAAAAGCTGAGGACTGGATAGACTACGATGCGATAAAACCTATTTTAATAGGCATCATTGGCGGAGACGGTATTGGACCTTATATTACAAAAGAAGCGAAGCGGATATCGGAGTTTATATTAAAAGACCATGTAAACAGCGGCGAGGTTCAGTTTAAAGAGATTGAGGGTTTGACCATCGAACATCGTGCAGAGGCTATGCAGACAATACCGGCAGGGGTGCTGGATGGAATCAAGAAATGTCATGTGATTCTAAAAGGACCTATGACAACACCCAAAAAGGGCGACCTGTGGCCAAACCTTGAGAGTGCAAATGTCGCATTAAGACGAGAACTGGACCTCTTTGCCAATGTGCGCCCGGTAAAGGTGCCTGAACAAGGAATAGATTGGATTTTTTTCAGAGAGAATACCGAAGGTGCATACATCCTCGGAAGTAAAGGTATAAATGTTACCGACGACCTCGCTGTGGACTTTAAAGTCATCACAACCCAGGGTGCAGAGAGACTAATCCGGCTGGCTTTTGATTATGCCTGGCAAAACAACATCAATAAAGTATCCGTTGTGACAAAAGCAAATATCATAAAAACAACTGACGGGAAGTTCCTCAGCATGGCGGAACAGATTGCCCGCGAGTTCCCCGAAGTCAAATGGGACCACTGGTTCGTGGACATATTCAGTGCGAAACTCGCGGACCCAAAACGGAGGAAAGAGTTCAGGGTCGTTGTGCTCCCTAACCTGTATGGGGACATTATTACAGACGAAGCGGCGGAATTTCAGGGTGGTGTGGGCACTGCTGGCAGCGCAAATATCGGAAAGAGATACGCAATGTTCGAGGCTATTCATGGTTCCGCACCGAGGATGGCAAAGGAAGGAAGAGCGAAGTATGCCAATCCTGCGAGCATAATGCGTGCTGCGGTAATGCTTCTTCGTCACATAGGGTTCGTGGCAAAGGCGAGGGAATTAGAGATGGCACTTGACATCTGTACTCGGGATGAGAAAAAACACGTCATAACCGGTCGTTCCGACGGTGCAACATGCTCGGAGTTTGCCAATTACGTGCTAGAAACGATTCAGAATCCTGAGCTGGAACAGAAGTGGCAAAGTTATCTGTAAACCTTTAACTTATAACCCAAGAAGTCTCCCTCCGAGAGGTGGGAGATAAATTGGGTTTTTATATTACTAAAACATATTCTTATATATCTTACAAGGCTGAGAG
>JAGXOR010000225.1 GCA_023659785.1 Methanomicrobia archaeon LH_S13 | reverse complement strand
AAGCCGGGTAATGATCACTTAGGTGGACTTAAGACCGCTTATTTGTGAACCCCAACCAAAGGTTCTGCTTTATGATGTCCGTAAGGATGAGAGATATCTGCGGGCTTTAAAGAAGTCTTAAATCCCAATAAAGCGATGAAAGTGGCTAAAAAATCTGATAGAGAGTGGAATGCATCGTTTGTCAATGCTATACTCCCGGAAAATATTCCAACGACTAATTTAAGAACGAATAATGCGATATTTCCGAATATCCCCATATAGAGGGCAATCATTCCTTTTTTCATTCTATCATCTCCTATATTATCGAAAAGCAATAACCTAAAGATAGAGCTACGATGCTGATAGTTGTTAAATATACGAGCAAAGTTTTGATACCGAACTCCTTTCCCAAAACCAGAATAGTTCCCCAACTGGTGACAGGTCCTACCAGAAGTAGCACCATCCCCGCCCCGATGTTCATGCCCTGTGATAGGAAGGCGTGAACTAAGGGAACGCTGGCTGTGGAGCAAATATACATCACAAGTCCAAAGATAAGGCTGAATAGATAACCAAAACCACCACCAAAATAGCTCCCAACAAACCTCCCCACTGGAGCAATTGCAGACACTAACGCCGCCAGAGCCAAGCCCAAAAGTAGTTCAGGTCCAACCTCCTTGACCAAGTCCACAAAGGCATACCTGAAGACAGAAATCCATCTTTCTTTAATGCCCTTTATATGTTCTCCCTCAGTGGCATATTTCTCTGGTACCTTCTCAAAAGTTGTTTGGCAATGTGGGCTGCAGAAGTAGTAATTCATACCTTTATACCCCGCTCTTATCTCCTTACTTATATCTACGCTCATTCCGCAGACAGGATCCGTAGCAAGTCGTACCTGACGAGGCTCAAACCTGATATGGTTTCCAATAGCGCCTACAACAAGTCCCATAAAAATCACGGCGAAGAATATGAACACGGTGAACTTTATCCCAAGAAAGGCATAGCAAACTAAGAGGGCAGTTACAGAAGTAGCCGGTGTTGCTACTAAGAAAGCTAAAACCGGTCCCAATCTCGCGCCTTTCTGATGAAGGCTGACTGCAACCGGAAGGGAACCCAAACAGCATATAGGGAGGATTACCCCAGCAAGGGTAGAATAGAGATAAGGCTTTATCCCCTTTCTCCCCAAGTGCTTTTCTACCAATTGTGTGGGGATAAACTCGTGGATTAAGCCGCTCAGGAAAAAACCTATCGCCAAAAACGGCAATACTTCGATAAAATAATCCTTAAATGCTGTGAGGAATTCGATTATCATAATCTCCTTTTTTTCCCAACTTTACTCATTCTTAACAACTCTATCTCTTCTCCCCCTTCTATCTTCAACACGAAAGTCCCACGACATGGTTTCAGATACGGAAATATTACATGGTCGCTTTCCACCCCCACCAAAATCGGCGGGACACCAATCAAGTGAACTACTCCTAGCTATCGCAAGGAGCTTCCGAACTCACTAAAAAAGGTT
>JAGXOR010000224.1 GCA_023659785.1 Methanomicrobia archaeon LH_S13 | reverse complement strand
ATTCACGTTTTGCATCATTTGCAAGCCGCTCAAAAAATTAAATACTAAATGCCTGGATATAGAAACCGTCTTTTTTCTTTACTATTTTTGATTCGGCTATTTCAAACTCATCAGGGAATTCGCGGGGTGGCTTTACAGGCAACCACACGCCGCCTCTTCTTCCCTTGACAGGTATTCGTACCCAATACTTAACAAGCTTAGTATCCTTTCTCTCTACTTTGATTAAATCCTTTCTCAATGAGATAGGGGTACTGCTTGCCTTTCTTTATCTTCTTAAAATATCTATCCGCTTGTTGCTTATTTGCGGAATACAAACCGTCATCTACGCCAGTTTGAAGATAGAGCTGAAGATTATCATATTCCTCTTCTAATGCGGCTTGCTTCGCCCTTGTCGCTTTCCATATTTTACATCTTATCGTCTTCATAGCTTGCATAGTTATACATTAGACATAGGATTATTTAAGCTTTTCGGTTTTTTGTTAATACAAGTGCCAATTCATCTCCCACCTTACGGAAGGAGTCTTCTTGGCTACTCAGATAAATCTTCTGACGAATAATGGATTTCTTCTTGGACAACTATTTCTTTCATAAATCCATAGGTAGTTTTATCTCCAATCTATCCCCAGATACTCTTTATCTCTTTCGGCGTTGCCCATTCTGGTCTCCCGGTTCTTTCCACTTTTAAACCAAAGAAATCATCTATTTTTCTCTTTTTCTCTCTCTTCGGTCTTAATAAGATTTTATCCTTCTTTTCTTTAATTGATAGGGGCATTCGTTTTTTCCTCATCCTAATTTTATAAGTAACCACCACTATAAAATATGTATAGGATGGAAAAGAAAAAAGGGCTCGTGGCTTAGCTTGGATAAAGCACCGGCCTTCTAAGCCGGGGATCGCGGGTTCGAATCCCGCCGAGTCCGCTCCATAATGAAAAAATGACAACTAATAAGGGACCCGTTCTGAACATAATAGATAACCGTCTGAATCTGGAACTACTAAACGTCTTGAAAGGATTGATAGGTAAGGAGGCATGAGGGGGTGAGGAGGGCAGAAGGGATATGTAGATAAATGGTCTTGTTGATGATATGCCAGATGGCAGGAACAATGTAAGAGATCAGAATAAGCCATTGAAGTCGGTTGACCTTAAATAATTTTCCATTTGATGGGGTTATCCACCATTTTTTAACGAAAATAAGCCACAGGAGGCCATATCATATATTCCATTCATACCCAAATGTACTGACTAAAAATTGTGCTTGAATAAGTTGTAATAAAATTTGTGCAAAGAAGAAAACGAAGACCACCGCAGATACCTATTTGCGGCGCCGTTGGCAATACATCAAATAGCAAAGGAGATTAGGCTAATCGAAACAATCAACAGGCACACAAAGAAAAGGGAGCAGGGCTTCTCTATAGGGGAATATTTCACATTATTACCGTGAATAGGGGTTCCAGTTTAAGTGGTCTTTCATAGTCATAAGACCACCTCCACCTGAGGC
>JAGXOR010000223.1 GCA_023659785.1 Methanomicrobia archaeon LH_S13 | reverse complement strand
CCGAACCTTTTTTAGTGAGTTCGGAAGCTCCTTGCGATAGCTAGGAGTAGTTCACCCTTTGCCATAAATATAAATACTAGTTTAAAGATGGCTTTAGATATAAAAGACGTGGATACTTACTATGGCAGTGTAAAAGTACTAAAAGGCGTGGATTTTTGCGCAGTGCATGGCGAACTTTTAGGTGTTATCGGTCCGAATGGCTCCGGAAAGACAACTCTGCTTAGAACAATCAGTCGTTTTTTGAAGCCAAAGGTGGGAACGATATTATTAGAGGGTAGAGACGTGTTGGGGATGAAAGATAAGGATTTTTCACAGGTTTTTGCTGCGGTGCCGCAAGATACAACCATAAATTTCGACTTCTCTGCTCTGGATATCGTGCTTATGGGCAGGAATCCTCATCTGGGGCGGTTAGAGCGGGAAAGCGAAAAGGACATAGAAATAGCGCGGAGGTGCATGGAACGAACTAACTGCGGGCATCTGGCTGAAAGACCAATTACAGAATTGAGTGGTGGAGAGAGACAGCTTGTTATAATTGCGAGAGCGCTTACGCAGGAGCCAAAGGTTTTGCTCTTAGATGAGCCTACTTCTCACCTTGACATCAATTATCAAATAGAAATAATGGAGCTTTTGAAAAGATTAACCTTGCATGAAGGATTGATTGTAATTGCGGTTATCCATGACCTCAATTTAGCAGCTCAGTATTGTGACCGTTTAGTATTGCTGCATGAGGGTAAAATTGTTTCCTTGGGCTCTCAACAAGAAGTATTAACTGCTGAAAACATAAAGCAGAGCTTTGGTGCAGACGTCATTGTCAAGAGGCACGCATTGACCAACCTGTGCTATGTAACACCCGTTCCTTCCACTGTAAAACGCCATATCGAGGCTGGGGCATCAAGTAAAAATAATGCCGAGATCACTATTCATCTAATCTGCGGTGGTGGTGAAGGTGCGGGGTTAATGCACCTCCTCTCGGAGAAAGGCTACAAAGTGACCGCAGGGGTGGTCAATATGCTGGATACTGACTGTGAAGTCGCTCAGCTATTGAATATTCCTGTTGTGACCGAAACGCCTTTCTCGCCGATAACAGAGAAAGCATTTCAAGCTCACTTAGCGTTGATTGAAAAAGCAGACGTTGTTGTACTGTGCAGTATCCCTTTTGGCTTCGGTAACCTGAAGAACATAGATGCTGTGGAGGCGGCTCTGGAGCGAATGGGCAAATCCGTATTGATATTTGAGGATAAAAATATCGAGAAAAGGGATTTTACGGGTGGAGAAGCTACTAAACGGTTTGTCGAATTGAAGAATAAAGGCGCATTATCCATTAAGAATCAAGAAGAAGTGCTTAAAAAGCTTCCTGTATCTGTTTAGCTCTTTTTTATTTCTTCAAGACTCACAAGTTCTCCTTTACCGTTATATAAACATTCCACTACCATCTCGACACCAATCGTATTTGCCCTTGCAACAGTTAAGAAATAGATACCTTTATATACTCTTAAGCAGATATA
>JAGXOR010000222.1 GCA_023659785.1 Methanomicrobia archaeon LH_S13 | reverse complement strand
ATCCTGTACTGTCCACGTCAACATTTAAAGTATCACCTAACCATCCATCAAAAGTACCATCCTCAAAAGTGTCAAAGAGCGGAAAAGTAGCTACTCCGTCTGATGCTGATAAGGCACTTGCATTTCCATAGTAGCAATAAAAATCTGTAGCTGTCAATCCAATACTGTCAAACTCTATCCAAATTTTAGCAGAAGTAGCATCTGAGGTTTCCTCCCAATAGCTTAAAAGTGTCACCCCGTCTGAATTGGTAATACGAATATCCCCTGGCCAATTCTGAGCATTATCTTCCAGATACACCTCATTTACAGCACTGGTACCGGCTCCTGCATAAATCCATAGTAGCATCTGGTAGTCAGTAACGGCACCATCCGCTCGTGAGAGGGAAAATTTCTGTCTGTATTTGTAACCGGATAACCAAGCCATTGATTAAATATCCTTTATTAGCCAACCACTACTCAATTTCAAACTGGATAACTAACTTATTAGCTTATCACTACTTTAACTTTTAATTCTAAACTATCACCGGCATCCCAATCGCAAGAAACACCACCAGTAAGGATACGACAAAGCATAATCGGAGTAGCATCAGTATTAAACGAACCCAGCTCCTCTATTGACTCTATGCCAAGGTAGCCAGAAAAGACACGATCAGCAACTATGGTATCATCCGTGATGGTGTCCGTTTCCTGGCTCATAGTGGCTGCTTCCCGGTGTAACTCGTTTGCCAAGGCAGTATCCGTGGCCGCTGGCGCTGTTGCATCATTCCCAATAGCCATGTCTGTGAATCCAGTATTGATTTCGCCCAGTGCCCCGGCCGCTCCTGCAATTCCAACATCCACAATTAAATCACCTTCCTGTTTGTCATACAGGCTGCCAACTTTGCCTTCCTGACGGACATTACCGTCCTTGTCCCGGAGGACAAACTCCACACCATGCTTTAATTGCAATGTTTGCTTTTGACCGTCTTGATTTTGTTTATCCCTTTTCTGCATTCCCTTTTCCTTTTGGTAAATGGTTTGGGTCATTATTAATTCCCATTTTGGATGTTTAAATAATGGATTGAATGTATTGGCTTACCAATCATGGGCAAACCAATACACACAACTATTAATTATCAACTGTTAATGGATTAAACCACAAACCGCTCTTTGTAATTGACGTAAAGATAACCCGTGCCTGCCGCTGCTGTACCGTCAGCCGCCGCTGTTGACACAACAAAGGTTAAAGGATCGCCAGGGGAGGTAACCGTTGATACAGCCACCTCGTCTATTGACCCGGCAGCTTCCAAGTCAGCCAAAGTGATGGACGCAAGGGTAACACCGCCAGAATCTTGGACCTCAACAACCGGCAGGGTAACATCCGCCGCGACCGCCTCGGTAAGCGTAACGCCAAAATTTACAAGTTCTGTGGTTTCTGTGAATTGTATCGCCCCGACATCTGCTGCCACTGTTAAGTCCGCAGCTGCCGGGAATGCAAAGATTTTATCTACTTGGTATCGTGCGCTTGCATAACTCATTTATTATTTCTCC
>JAGXOR010000221.1 GCA_023659785.1 Methanomicrobia archaeon LH_S13 | reverse complement strand
AATACTATCAAATAATAGAAAAATGGACAAAAAGTTCATATTTTGTCACCATATACTGAGGAATGTTTATTTTTATATTATAACTGCAAGCAACAATAATAAAAAAAAGCATGTGCATAAATTAAAATCAAGTATAAAAATGTCAGAAAACGAGAAGAACGAAATAAAATTCCTGGGAACCGCAGGTGCGAGATTTGTAATGATATCGCAGTTTCGCTCATCCGCTGGCACTGTTCTCAGCTTAAAAGGCACAAATGTCCTTATAGACCCGGGTCCTGGCACTCTGGTAAAATTCGCATCCAGCAAGCCGAGACTCAACCCCGCTAAGTTACATGCTATTATCCTAACTCATAAGCATTTAGACCATTCTAACGACGTAAACGTGATGATAGAAGCGATGACTAAGGGAGGCTTCAAGCACCGGGGTGTCCTTCTATGCCCAAACGATGCTTTGTCGGACGAAGGCGATGCCGTTGTTTTGAACTATTATAAAGGACTGCTGGAAAGAGTAGAAGTGCTAACAGAGGGTGGAACTTATTCTGTGGGTCAAATAGAGATAAATACGCCTAAAAGACACGTGCATGGTGTAGAAACGTATGGATTGAACATAAGGGTAAAAGGAGAAAATAAGACACAAGTTTCTTTTCTCGTAGATACGCTCTATTTCGATGGGTTAGAGAATTATTACGATGGAGAAGTGCTTGTGATGAACGTAGCGATGTATAAGAGAAGAGAAGGAGTGGACCATCTTTGCGTGGACGACGCAAAAAGGATTATAGAGGCGAGGAGACCAAAGCCAAAGGTTGTGATACTCACGCATTTCGGCATGACCATGCTTAGAAACAAGCCATGGGAAATAGCAAAACAGTTGAGTGAAGAGACAGGTGTGGAAGTGATAGCGGCAAGAGAAGATATGAAGTTTACCTTTGCCTTTTAGGCAATGTGAAGCAGAACTTTTGCAGCCTGTAAACTCACCGTCACTGTTGTTCCTTTATCCTCCTCGCTCTGCCGCTCTGGTGCGAGTAATCTCCAGCAAACCTGTTATAACATCTCCTGCGTTTTTTGCTTCATCATTGATTATATCCAGATATTCCTTTGTGGTCTCGTCAGCCTCTGCCAAGACCATTTTAAGGTAATAAATTGCATTCTCGATATTTCTTACCTTCTTTTTCCAGCTCTCACTGCAACCGCAGGCAAATGGCTGAGAAATTGCAATGTTATTTATGCACCCTGAACTGCTCGCTGAGCATGACAAAAGCATCGTTTAACAACTCCGCAGGCTCTACTGATTTCCATCCCTCCCGCTGTCTCGCATAGGTCTTGATGTCTTGTAATCTTCTCACTTAAAATAGCAACTACAAAACTCCTTTTCGTTCGAGCATAAACAATGATTGGAACAGTCTTAAAACTCTGCGTACTCTGCGCTCTCCGCGATGATAAATCACTATATTCTTAGATAGTGCCAGGTTATGAGATTCAACCATTTTGTCTCAAACCTCTTCATATGATGCTATCAAATCCGCATCGCACCGGGTGTAACCCCACACCCTCTATCCCGTCCGCCTCTGCTTTCGCA
>JAGXOR010000220.1 GCA_023659785.1 Methanomicrobia archaeon LH_S13 | reverse complement strand
GAAGCAGTGAGTGGAGAGGAAAGGGAATATACTAAGCAAGCCACGGAAGATTTGCTATTCAATGTGCTGGAAAAGGAATTCCGAGAGGCGATGCAGGATGTGCTTGAGGATAGGCGGAAGATTACCGACCCTGATGTCTGTAACCTGTTCAATTTATGGTATTTAAGGAGTCACATGAATGGCATCCAGAAGGAGATGCGAGAGGGATTTGCAGGTTTGAGGCAAGAGATAGGAGAGCGGTTTGAAAAGATAGATGAACGATTTGAAAAGATAGATGAACAATTTGAAAAGATGGAACATAAGATATCAATGATATTTACCTTTTTAGGTGTAGGATTTACCATTCTCGCTGCACTTATAACTTTGTTTCAATTTATTATGGACTAAACCCTTTTCTTTTAGAAAAAGGACATAACATTTAAAGATGGAAAAGAGGAACATTTTCGGCATAAAGCGTGATAATAATAAATTTCTTGTATTATCCTTAAATTTCACCGCAGAGCACACGGAGAACGCAAAGCGCTGTATTTTTAGATAGTGCCGCCTTGCGTTTTAAACGCCTTTGCGCAGGCGATCCCGAATTTTTCTGCTCGGGCAACCGAGATTTTATCGAGGATGCCATAAAGATTACTCTTAGAAGGCAATTTTAAGAATCCCGCAAGCACGGCTATGCCGCGGTCTTTAACCTTTTCTACTTTTTTAGGGTTATACTCTTGTAGGTGAAGGGAGTGTCTGAAATCAAGAAAATACACACCTGAAACAAAACGGCAAATTATAAAAAGAAGATATGGAACTCGACATGGAACGCAACCGCAATCTGGGAAGGATATGTACGCTAATGGGAAGGTTTATTATGTCTGGATAAAAATTTTCTTTTAAGAGAAGGTTTGTGAATAAAAAATGAAAATTTCCATGGACATCGAACTAACCGACATACCGGGTCAGTTAGTGCTCGCGTTGAAGCCCGTATCCGACATTGGCGGTAATATCCTCAGCGTGCTGCATCAACGGGACAAGAAGACACCTTCAGGCCGAATACCGGTTCAACTGATATTAGAAATAGAAGAGCAGGGATTGAACAGGTTGGTGGAAAGGTTAAAGGAAAGAGACGTGAACGTAGTACGGATAGGGAAAGAGCGGCTGAAAGAATCAATGGTCGTTTTGCTAATCGGGCATATAGTGCATACTGATTTAAGAGAAACGATAGATAGTATAGACAACACAGGATTTGCGGAAGTTGTGGAACTATCTCTTTCCATGCCCGGCGTGGATAAGAAATCCTCTGCTTCGGTTACGCTCAGCGCAATAGGTAAAGAAGAACTGAAAGAAGCCTTGGGTATTTTAGAGCGTACGGTGAATAAAAAGGGTATTATGGTTATCTCATCCATTTAATCGAGCGTCGAGAAAGATGAAGACAAAACCAAAAACGGTAAGAATATCAATAATTGGATTTGGAAACGTAGGTAGCGGTGTAGCGGAGGTAATAAAGCGGAAAAGAGAGGAAATAATGAGAAAACACGGTCTGGATATAAAAATCGTCGGCATAGCGAACTTGTCGGGTATCGTGGTGGATGAGAATGGATTGAGTGAAGATACG